>DSBX01000205.1 GCA_011049385.1 Caldifarciminota bacterium
CAGGGGCGTCAATAGGGAACAGGGCGGGAGCCGTGCCGGTCAGACCGGCGGGGTCGGCATTGGACTCTGCGCACCGCACTCCGCCGGCGTCTGCGCCGCACACCGGACCGCTCACTCCTCACCCGTCCACGCCGGTCGTATGGTGCCGACGCCCGGCGTTACATCCGGAGAGCCCCGGGCGATGTCCGGTATCTCGAGCGAGGTCGTCCTGCTGGAGCGGCTGCCCGGCGCCCCGGGCGGAACAGCCTTTGGAATGACAGATGGCTGAGCCGCAGAACCCTTCGAACTCGTTCACACAATCCCGGGCCTCGGGTCAGTGGAGGTGAGCGGATTCGAACCGCCGACCCCCTGCTTGCAAAGCAGGTGCTCTCCCAGCTGAGCTACACCCCCGGACAGCCAAGCATAGCCGCAAACCGGCGCTGTTCAAGGATTCGCGAAGCGAGGGGGACCGGGGTCAATCGCCGCCGTAGTAGATGTGCAGTTCTTCCGGTGCCGCGCGCCGTCGGCGGTCTTCGTAGCTGACCGAGAGCCCGATGTCGAATCCCCGCCCGGTGAAGAGCAGTCCGTCGCGCGTGTCCGCCGGGTCCAGCCCCCGGTATTCGGCACGCGGAGCAAAGAAGAATCGCCCGAGCAGAAGGCCGATGGCGCCGCCGACCCCGCCCCCGGTCTCCGAATCATAGCCGAGATGACAGCTCACCGGCAGCCAGTCCAGCGGCAGGAACTCGACAACACCCCGCACGTCCCAGCCTGAAGGTGACAGTGCCGCGGTCTTTGCCCCGGGCTGGTCCGCAACCCGGAGACGCGGCCCGCCGACCAACCCGGCGCTGAACCAGGACGCGAAACTGCGTCCGAGGCTGAGTTCGAACCGGAGCGGCAGGCGCGTCACGAATCGGGCGCCCGGGCTTGAGGCCAGTTCGTGACTGAAGTGCCGTTCGGCCCTGATTGCGAAGGCGTTGCCCGGCTCGAGGTCGAATGAGTAAGCGGCCTCGGTGACCTCACGGTTCCAGGTAATCCCGGACCCGATTTCCCGGGCGGCCAGGCCGAACCGCCAGTCGTCGTGCCAGCCGGCGATGCCCGCGTTGAGCGCCCAGCCGCTTCCGCCCGCGGCGGTACGGTAGCCGACCCGCCCATCGGCGCTGATTTCCCCTGCGGTCGTGAGCAGGCCCGCGCGGGCCGAGGTTAGTTCGGCACAGCCCAGACCGTAGAGGTAGCTGATGCCGGCGCCGACCGCGAAATTGGCACCCAGCGCGGTCGCCACACCCAACCCGGCCCGCGCGAAAGCGAAGCCGATCGCCTCGGCCTGTGTCACACGATACTGCCGGTCCAATTGGTTCCCTTCCAGCGCCAGTTCGAAGAGCTCGCGCGGCACCGTCACCCGGCCGTGGAGCTCGGTACGAAGCCAGGCCGCAAGGTTGGCCCAGCCGAACTCGACCGCGCTCGCTCCCCCCTTCGCGGCCAGCCGGAGCCCGGCCCCGGGAATCGAGGTGAGGATGTCCGTCTTGACCGCATCGTCGAGCCAGGCCCCGGAGTAGCGGTTGAATTGCCCGGCGGTGAATGAGTTGTTGTCGAATCCGACCCCGGCGTCCAGTATCCGGCAGGCGAAGCCGGGACGGTCGGGCCCGGCCAGAAAGGCAGGGTTTGCCTGCGCGGAACCAATACCCTGGACCAGCGCCGGGTTGAAGTAACCGGCCGCGACCGGCGCGCACATCACCGCGCCGAGCAGCAGTCCGGCCACGCTCTTTGCGCTCATCTCTCCACCCTTGCCCGGAGCGTGAGCAGGGCCTCGACGGTCAGGTGGTCGGTGGTTCGGAAGTTGAAGGTGTCGGTCGGCAACAGGCCAATGTACAACCCGGCCGCGAACTGCTCACGGTCAAGCCGCCGGGCGTCGAGCGAGTCAAGCGTGAAGACCAGTGTCGTTTCGGCGGCGTGCACGCAGTTGCCGCGTTCGTCACGGAGCCCGGCCGGGATCGCCATCCCGTAGACGATACCGTCCGGCCCCGTGGCCGGGCGTGAGGTCCGGCCGCGCCCCCGAATCAACGGGCGCCGGGGCAAGCCGGAGCCAGCCGGCAAAGGGCGCGGGCAAATGGTTGCTGACCCGAACCGTGACCTCGGCCTCGACCAGGTGACGGGCGATGAGCCGGCGGTGCTCGGCGCTGAGCGTAACCGGCCGCGCCGGCCCGGCGACGGTGTCGTCCTCGAACGCCAGCCGCATCGGTGTGCTCATCGTCGCCCGACCCTTGAGCCCGGCACCGGCGTCATACCGGCCCTGACCAAGAATGCGGGTGTGGTATTCGAGCGTCACCAACTCCGGCCCGGTGTTGATGAGGTTCTCCACCGGCAGGACGTGTGTCGTACGGCTCGGACCCTCGTCCCGGGCCGGCGGCAGGTAGAGCGTACGCTGTTCGCGCCTGAGTTCCCGGCCGTCACCGTGCGCGACAAGGTCCACCAGCAGTTCAAGCGGGAACCCGATGCCGCTCTCCAGGTCGAGCACTACGTCCGCCTCCGGTATCCGCACGCCCCGCACGCCCGGGGGCAGAATGGGCGGCAGGGTTTCCAGGCGCGAGGCGATGTAGACCGGGCGCTGAAACTCACCGGCCACGTACGCCAACCCCAGTTCCTCGGTCAGCCAGTCAATCGTCAGTCGGTCCTGCTTCGTGAGGTCCAGGAACTCGCCCGCGGACAGCGGTTCGGCGACGACCTCGAACTCGAGCAGGCAGTTGGTGCGCGAGCGGTTCCCGGCTTCACAGCCGGCCAGGTCAACCTCGATGGTGGTCTCCCCCTTCGCCGGGAGTTCGCGGCGATGGTCGCGCCCGAGTTGGGGAACCAGGAGCCGCGCCGCGACCGGCACCGAGAAGCTGTTCCTCAACCGAACCCGGCACCGCCCATCCTTAACCGCGATGCTGTCAATCCGGAAGGGCTTGGAGGTTGCCAGACCGACCCGGCAGAACCGACCGCCGCTGACCTCGGGCAGGCGCACCCGGCCCGAAACCAGAGTCAGCGAGTCCAGGCCCAGTTCGACCCGGAGCGAATCGCCCTTGGCGAAGACGATGGTATCGCCCGCGCCGGGTGAGGCGACAACAAGCTGAGCCGTAACCGGCGACCGGACGTGACAGCCGCCGAGCGGCAGACGTCGCCCGACCGAGCCGCCGGCGACAACCGCCCCGAACGCGACCCGGGCAAAAGGCAGCACGAGCGTGACCGAATCGAACGGCAGGCCGGTATAGTTGCGAACCGTGACATCCAGCAAACCGCTGGCGACTTCGGCAAACTCCACGTCGGGCAGTTCCAGCGAACAGTCAACGGTGACGGTGAAAGGCGGAATCGTCATCTTCGCCCCGGAATCCGGCAGGGGCCTGCCGAGCAACTCATCCAGCCCGCGCCCCCCGTCCGCAACCGGCAGGCCGACGATAAGCAGGTCAGCCAGCCCGATGGTGCTGTTCTCGCTGACCTCGATAATGTCCACCACCCCATCGGCGCTGACCCGGCCGATTGAGTCGCTCCAGGAGAATTGAATGGTCGAATCCGGGTTGGCCCGGAATCGGCTGGAGTCGAGCAGGTCACCGAGCCGGAAGGTCCCGGCGTAGAGCGGAACGTTGACGGTCGTATCCCATTGCGGCAGTTCCGGCGGGCGCAGGCAGAACACGCCGACCAGCACGAAAGCCACGAAGGCCAGGACCAGTTGATACCCCTTCACCCTCAACTCCAATCCAGAACGAATCACGGCCCCTGTCTTGTCCGCGGAGCACCCCCCGGTACTCCGCGCTCACCCGTCTTCACCGACCGGCCGCAAGCCGGCCGGGCAATGGGTGAGCCGCGGTACCCTGTGAGTGACCAAGAGTGCCGATTGAGAGGCGGCGTTACCCTTGCTGTGTGTCCGACCCATCAGGAGTACAACAGCCCAAATTCTCGAAGTGCGGTCTGCCGGCTCGTAATTGGGCGGGGGTCGTGTGACTGAGGAGGACTTGGGCGTGGGCTGTCATGTCCCAAGAAGGAGGCTAAGATGCCGACCCCCCGCAAATGATGGGCGGACGCTACCCCGTGTGACCTTCCGCGGAGCGGCTCAGTAGAATCGCAGCTTGACTCATCCCTTCACCCTTGTTTCTCATCTCAAGCTGGCGACCCGACTGCACCCGACGTAGGTCCGCAACCATGTTTCCCCGGAAGCTCCGCGAGAGCGGACCCTCCTTCCCAACTAGCAAAGTTGGGGACGAACGGAACCAGGGAATCCGGAACCGGTCGGAACTGAGCAACGGTTGGCATCTGAGATGGCAGAGAGACCTTTGATGCGCCTCGTTATGGGAGGCTCACCGACCCGCCCCAATCCCGTTCGTCCGTGCGACGCGAGCGGCAGAACCGGTCAAGACCCGGCAGACCGCAACTCCAGGTTATAAAAGAGCGAACCAGGAAGCAGCAGCCGCGGGCAATCGGCAACTGCCCTTTCTCGGCAGGGCCATCATACCGGCACGCTGGTCCGGTGAGGTCCGATTCTGCTTCCTGCGAGTCATCACGTCAGGGCATTGCACCGCGCGTGCCACGGACCCACCGACGCATCAGCACGCGTAACCACCGGCAATTACGTATCTTTGCATCTGACGCGACAATACCGGTCAGAACCACCCCTGTCGCACCCTCATGACCCGGGATGCGATAAAGACAGCCCTGGCAAACAATTACACCGTTGCGACAGCATGCCTCGAAGTACGCCTGCCTTGACTGCCGCACCATCCTGACTATAATCCGAGTGCTGAAACGCACTCCAAACAGGTTCGGACCGCCGGAGGAACCTGCGGACAAGAAAGCGAACAATGAATAAAGAGATTGCCAACCTGATAATACAGATTGCCCGGATCCGGAACGTGGACGTCACGTACGTCTGCGAGACGCTCCGGGCCAGCATCGCGGCCGGCCTCAAGCGCCGGTTCGGCGCCGCCACCGAGGTCAACGTCGAGATCAGTCCCGAGAGCGGAGAGATCAAGGTCTTCCTCGCCAAGAACGTTGTCGAGCGGGTTGACAACCAGGGCCAGCAGGTAACCCTGGCCGACGCCCGGGTCGTGAACGCATCGGCGCAGGTCGGCGACGTGTTGCGGGTCGAACTGCCCCTTGACGAACTCGGTCGCATCGCCATCCGCAAGGCTTCGGACGAACTCCTCCTCAAGCTGCGCGAGGCGGAGCGCACCAAGCTCTACGATGACTTCGCCAAGAAGAAGGGCGAAATCGTCACCGGCACGGTGCAGAAACTCGGCCGGGAGGAAGTCGTCGTCAACCTCGGGCTGATTGAAGCATCCCTGTCCGTACGCGAGCAGCTCAAGAATGACACTTACCGCCAGGGCCTGCCCATCAAGGCCTATGTCCATCGGGTCGAGAAGACCCCGCTCGGTCCCCGCGTCTTCCTCAGCCGTACCAACCCCGAATTCCTGCGCAAACTGCTGACCCGCGAGGTACCGGAGATCAAGGAAGGCATTGTCGAAATCAAAGCCATCTCACGCTCACCGGGCTTCCGCTCCAAGGTCGCCGTCACGTCCAACGACGAGAAGATAGACCCGGTCGGTGCCTGCGTCGGCTACCGGAAATCCCGGATCGAGAACGTCGTCCGCGAACTTTCCGGCGAGAAGGTTGACATCGTCCAGTGGACCCGCGCACCCCAGGTCTTCATCGCCCGGGCGCTCGGGCCGGCCAAGGTCTCCGAGGTTCTCAAGGAAGGCGAGTCCTACATCGTCGTCGTCCCGGACAGCGAGTTCTCCATCGCCATCGGCAAGAAGGGCCAGAACGTCTGGCTCGCCAGCCTGCTGACCGAAACGAAGATCGAAGTGCTCAAAGAAAGCGACTACCGCAACCGCGAGATCATGGGCAAGGCGACCAAGGTCGGACTCGCGGACATCGAGATGGACGAAGCCCTGCGCGAACGTCTCAAGGCCGCGGGGTCGAACTCGGCCTTCGACCTGTTGAATCTCCCCCCCGAAGAACTCGCGCGGATCCTCGAACTCGAAGGTGAACCGCTCGAGGAACTGCTGTCGGCGGTACGCGACCAGATCTGGGCGAAGTAGTAGATGAAGGTATTCGAGGCGGCCAAGCAGCTCAACCTCTCCAGCGAGGCGCTGGTCGCCATCCTCAAGGACCTCAACTTCCCTTCCCGCAGTTACACCTCACTCATCACCGAGAAGGAGTTCGAGGCCGCCCGCCAGCGCTTGCGCAAGGAGAAGAAGCAGTTCAAGGAGACCATTCGCAAACGCCGCCCGACCCGGCCCGGCCGCCGCGACCAGCCCAAGGTCAAAGAGGAACAGATTGACCGCAACATCCGCCAGACACTGGTCAAGGTGCGGGGACGGGAGATCAAACACCGCCGGCCGACCCGGGAAGCCCAGCCTGTCTGCGGCCCGGAAACGCCGGCCAGTATCCGGGTGCGCAGTTTCATGACCGTGGCCGAACTCGCCCACGCCTTCGACACCTCGCCGGCCGAGATCATCAAAAAGTGCATAGCCGTGGGCCTACTGGCGACCATCAACCAGCGGCTCGACCTCGACACGATCACGCTCATCGCCGATGAGTGCGGCGTCCGGGTCGAACAGGAGGTCGAAGAGGAGCGCAAGGTCGCCCGCGGCGAAAGCAGGCACCGCCCGCCCGTCGTGGTCGTGATGGGGCACGTGGATCACGGCAAGACCGCCTGCTCGACTACATCCGCAAGACCAACGTCGTCGAACAGGAGGCGGGCCGAATAACCCAGCACACCGGGGCCTACGTCGCCTACTACGACGACAAGCCGCTCGTGTTTCTCGACACGCCCGGCCACGAAGCCTTCACCGCCATGCGCGCCCGCGGCGCCCAGATTACCGACATCGCGGTCCTCGTCGTCGCGGCCGACGACGGCGTGATGCCTCAGACCCGCGAGGCCATCGACCACGCCCGGGCCGCCGGCATCCCGCTGATTGTCGCGGTCACCAAGACCGACCTCGCCAACTCCAACCCGGACCGGGTCAAGGCCCAGCTCGCCCAGCATGGCGTCGCGGTCGAAGGCTACGGCGGCGACGCGCTCTGCGTCGAGACCTCGGCCATGACCGGCGAGGGCATTGACGCCCTGCTCGATGCGCTGGCGGTCAAGGCGCTCGAACTCGACCTCAAGGCGCCCTACGACGGTCCGGCCCAGGGCGTTGTCATCGAAGCCCGGGTTGACCGCGGCCGCGGCAGCATCGCGACCATCCTCATCCAGGAAGGTACGCTCCGCCGCGGTGACCCGTTTGTCGCCGCCGAGTACCATGGCCGGGTAAGAGACATGTTCGACGAGAACTTCAAGCGCCTCGACGAAGCCCCCCCCTCAATCCCGGTACAGGTCCTCGGCTTCTCCGGGTTGCCCCAGGCCGGCGACCGTTTCGACGTCGCCGAAGACGAACGCACCGCCCGTGACATCGCCCAGCGCCGCTACCTTGCGCGCCGCGACATGATTCTCGCCTCCACCCGGTCCCGCGTGACTCTCGAGTCCTTCCAGGAGCAGATCGCCGAAGGCCAGACCCGCGAACTGCGCATCGTCCTCAAGGCCGACGTCTCGGGCTCAGCCGAGGCCCTGCGCGACTCGCTGGAAGGACTGTCGCTTGACGAAGTCAAGGTCCGGGTCATCCACACCGGGGTCGGCCCGATTACCAGGAGCGACGTCCTGCTGGCCGAAGCCTCGGTCGCGGTCATCGTCGGCTTCCACATCAAAGCCCTGCCCGACGCCAAAGTCCTGGCCGACCGGGACGGCATCGAGATCCGTACCTATCGCATCATCTACACCGCGATTGACGACATACGTGCCGCGATGCTCGGTCTGCTCGAACCTGAGGAACGCGAAGTTGAACTCGGCCGCGCCGAAGTGCGCAAGGTCTTCCGGCTTCCCCGCCAGGACGCGATCGCCGGCAGTTACATCGTCAGCGGCAAGGCTAACCGCGATGCCCTGGTCCGAGTCTTCCGCGACGACAAGGAAATCGCGGTCACCCGCGTCTCCTCGCTCCGTCGTTTCAAGGACGACGTCAAGGAAGTGGACACCGGCTACGAATGCGGCATCGGCCTCGCTGACGCCCAGGATATTGACGAGGGCGACATCCTCCAGTTCTACACCATCGAGCAGGTTTCGCGCGCACCCACCCGCAAGTAGCCGATGCACGTCGGCCTGCTGGTCGTGGACTGCTGGGTCCCGCTCAGCCGGTCTCTCAAAGACAAGCGCCGGGTCATCACCAGCGCGGTCGAACGGCTGAAGCGCCGCTTCAACATTGCCGCCTGTGAGGTCGAGTATCAGAACCAGTGGCAGCGCGCCCGCCTCGCCATCGTTACCGTCAACACCGAACCGCGCATGCTCGAGTCCGCGCTCGGCCACATTCTCGAATTCCTGGAGCGCAACCGCGAACTCGAAGTCATCGGCTCCGAGAGGGAAACCCTGCTCTAGCCACGCGGCCACTTGTCCGCCGCCTTGCCCTGCTGGCCCCCGGCCGGGCCGCACCGCTCACTCTACCTGCCATGCCTGTGGACTCCGGCGACAGAAGACCGACCGTCGGCTAGCGCAAGAGCGCGATGACCGCGAGGCCGGCCAGCCAGCAGTAGATGCCGAAGAGGTAGAACCGGCGGCCAAGCACCGCCCGGCGCAGGAGCACGAGCGCGCCGAGCCCGGCGGCGAAGGCGAGCAGGATGCCGAGCGCGACCGGCCCGGGCGCCAGTATCTGCCGGTCAAGTCGAAGGAGTTCGCGGAGCGCGGCCACGATTACGATGGGCACGGACATGATGAAGGAGAACTCGAAGGCTTCGCGCCGGCTGAGCCCGAGCAGGAGCCCGGCCGCAATCGTCACACCCGAACGGGAGATGCCGGGCAGAATCGCGAACGCCTGGGCCGCGCCGATTGCCAGCGCCCTCATCCATCCGAGCGGCCGGGCCGCCTCCGTGCGCAGGCGGGTGATGAGGAGCAGGGTCCCGGTCACGAGCAGCATCGCACCGACCACCAGCATTGTCGCGAAGGCCCGGTCAATGAGCGGCAGGAGCAGGAGACCGACCAGCACGGCCGGCACCGTGGCGAGCGTAATCTTCCCGATGTAGCGCCAGCTCGCGTTCCGCACCGCCCGCTCCCGGCGGACCGCGTCCCGGGCAATCGCCGCGATGCGGCGACCGAAGAAGACGAGCAGGGATACTGCGGTCCCGGCGTGGAGGGCCGCCGCCAGCCCGAGCCGAGCCTGCTCCGGCATGCGGGAGATGTGCGAGAGAATCGCGAGGTGTCCGGAGCTGGAGACGGGCAGGAACTCGGTCGCGCCCTGGAGCAGGCCGAGCACGATCGCGTGGTAGTAATCCATGCTAGAATTCTCCTTCGTAGCGGAAGTGTACCTTGCCCGCCAGCGGCCCGACCCCGGGCGCGAGGCCGTAGCC
>DSBX01000265.1 GCA_011049385.1 Caldifarciminota bacterium
GCGTAACCAGCACCCGGTAACGACGGGCCAGGTCGGCAACCAACCCCTCATCCAGCGGCTTCATGAACCGGGCGTTGACAACCGTCAGTTCGACGCCTTCCCGGGCCAGTACCCGGGCGGCACCGAGGGCCGCGCCGACCGTCGCTCCCAGCGCCAGCACACAGCCGTCGCCTCCCTCGCGCAGAGGCTCGGCCCGGCCGAACTTGATCGGCCGGTGTCTTGTCTCAGGCAGGCCGGACCCGCCGCGCGGGTAACGGATGGCGACCGGCCCCCCGGTCCGGTTTCGGGCGAACTCAAGCATCAGCGCGAGTTCGTCCTCGTCCATCGGTGCCATCACCGTCATCCCGGGCAGCATACCGAGATAGCCGAGGTCGAAGACGCCGTGGTGGGTCGGGCCGTCCTCGCCGACGAGCCCGGCCCGGTCCAGTACCAGTACCACCGGCAGTTTCTGCAGGCAGACGTCCTCGATGACCTGGTCGAAAGCGCGCTGAAGAAACGTCGAATAGATGACGACGAACGGCCGCATCCCGGCCAGCGCCAACCCGGCACCGAAGGTGACCGCGTGCTGTTCGCAGATACCGACGTCGAAAACCCGGTTCGGAAACTTCGCCCGGAACTCGTCGAGACCGGTGCCGAGACACATCCCGGCGGTAATGGCGACAACCCGGTCGTCGCGCCCGGCCATCCCGACGATTGCCGCCCCGAACGCGCCGGTAAAGGTGCGCCCCGCCGCCTTCACGCACTCGCCGGTCTCACAGTCGAACGGCCCCACGCCGTGAAAGACCTCGGGCCGCTCGATAGCAGGCGGGTAACCCTGGCCCTTACGCGTGACGACGTGAACCAACACCGGGCCGTGCAGAGAACGGATACGCTCGAAGGTCGGTATCAGTTCGGCCAGGCTGTGACCGTCCACCGGGCCGACGTATCGGAAGCCGAGTTCCTCGAAGACCACGCTCGGCACGACCATGCTCTTCAGCCCCTCGGCCAGCTTCCGGGCCGCGACCCGGGCCCGGTCGGTCAGATCCGAAGGCAGAAGCCCGAGCAGGTTCCAGACATCGGCGCGCATCCGGTTGTACATCCGGCCGGTCGTCACCCGGCTCAAGTAGCTCGCCATCGCGCCGGTGCTGGGCGCGATGGACATCTCGTTGTCGTTGAGCACGACGGTGAGGTCCTGCTTCAGCTCGCCCGCGTGGTTGAGCGCCTCGAAAGCCATCCCGGCGACGACCGAGCCGTCGCCGATGACCGCAATCGAACGCCGCGGCTCGCCCCTAAGCCGGTCACCGATGGCCGCGCCCAGCGCCAGCGATATCGAGTCACCGGAGTGGCCGGGGTCGTTGCTGTCGTGTTCGCTCTCGGCCCGCTTCGGGAAGCCGGCGAGGCCGCTCTCCTGGCGCAGGGTGGCGAAACGCTCGTAGCGGCCGGTGATGAGCTTGTGGACGTAGCATTGGTGGCCCACGTCCCAGAAGATGCGGTCGCGCGGCGAATCGAAGACGGAGTGCAGGGCCAGTGTCAGCTCGACCACACCGAGGTTGGGCGCGACGTGTCCGCCGGTCTTGGCGGTCGTCTCGACGATGACCCGCCGGATTTCACCGGCCAGTTCGTTCAGTTGGACCAGGCTCAGCTTCCGCAGGTCGGCCGGTGACCGGATATCCGCGAGCATCGTCTCAGGCGGTGCGGTTGAGAATGAGCTCCGGCAGGGCGGTGAGGAAGCCGTAGCTCCGGCCCATCGCCCGAAACGCGCGGGTCGCCTGCTGGCACGCGCTCAACATGCCCGCTTCCGGGCCCGGGAGCTTCGGCCGCAGGGCCGGGGCCACGGGCAGCCGCCTGCCGACCGGGCGCTGGCTGTCCTCGAGCCGGTCGAGCCGGTCGTCGGTCGCCTGGAAGAGCATACCCAGCGCCAGCCCGGCTTCCCTCAGCCGCGCGCGCCGGGCCGCCGGCGCACCGGCCAGCGCCGCCCCGGCCTCGACCGCGGACGCCATGAACAGCGCGGTCTTGCGCCGATTGACCTCGTCGCCCGCACCCTCGGCCAGGTCCAGCAACTGCCCGCCCGCCATGCCCGCCGGCCCGACGGCCGCGGCGATGACGCGCAGGGCCTCGTTCTTTCGCTCCGCAAGCGCGGGACCCGCGGCGAAGAGCTCGAACGCATAGGCCATCAACGCATCGCCGGTCAGCACCGCGGTCGCCTCGTCGAAGCGGCGATGCAGGCTCGCCTTGCCGCGCCGGTAATCGTCGTCGTCCATGCAGGGCAGGTCGTCGTGAATCAACGAGAAGGCATGGATCATCTCGATACCGGAACAGAACGGCCGCACCTGGGGCATGCTTCGCCCGCCCGCGGCGCGGAAGGTCTCGAGCAAGAGCGCGGCGCGGACGCGCTTGGCCCGGCCCAGCACCGCGTAGCGCATCGCCACCGCCAGCCGAGCCGGCACCGGCGAGGGCTTGCGGTCTCCCCGCTTGCCGAACGCCAGGTCGTCGGCCAGCCACCGATTGATGACCTGGCGGTCGCTCTCCAGCCTTGCCCGGGCGGCGGACGGCGTCACCAGGTCCCCCTGCCTTCGGCCGCGGCGACGGTGTTATGGAGCAGCATCGCCACCGTCATCGGCCCGACTCCGCCGGGCACCGGCGTCAGCGCGGCCGCGACCTCACCCACGCCGTCGAAATCAACGTCACCGACCAGCCTGCCATCCACCCGGTTCGTACCCACGTCAATAACCACCGCACCGGGCCGCACCATCTCCGCGCTCACCAGCCCGGGCCGCCCGGCCGCGACGACGAGGATGTCGGCACTGCGGGTGGCCGAAGCCAGGTCCGCGCTCCGGGAATGACAGACCGTCACCGTCGCGTCGCCCCGGCCGCCCTTGAGCAGGAGCGCATTGGCCAGCGGCTTGCCGACCAGTTCGCTCCGGCCGACGATGACGACGCGCCGGCCGCTGATGGTTTCGCCGTGGCGGAGCAGGAGTTCGATTATCCCGGCCGGCGTGGCGGGCACGAACCGGGGCCGCCCCGACACGAGAAGCCCCAGGCTCGCCGGGGTCAGCCCGTCAACGTCCTTGTCCGGGCTCACCCGGCCCAGCACCCGACGCTCCTCGATGCCTGCGGGCAGGGGCAGTTGCACGATGATGCCGTGCACCGCCGGGTCCGCGTTCCAGGTTTCGACCTCTTCGACCAGCGCCGCCTCGCTCACCTCGTCCGGGAAACGGGCCACCGTCGCCAGCATCCCGGCGTCACGGCAGGCCTTCTCCTTGCTCCGGACGTAGACCTGCGAGGGCGCGAAACCGCCGGCAAGGACGATGCCGAGGTGCGGCACTGTTCCCTTCCCGGCCAGCCCGGCCGCCCGTTCCCGAACCTCTTCGCGCACCCGGCCGGCGATGGCCCGGCCGTCAATCAGAGTTGCCTTCATTGTCCCACCCTTCGAGAAAAACGACTGCCGGCAGTCGCCTGCCGACACGCACCGGCTACCGGCACGAAGCGCGGGCAGGCCGAAGATAAAACCGAATGCCGATAGCGGACCGATGGATCTGCGGAGGTCGGCACTCCTCCGCTTGCAGGTGCCGTAATCACAGCACGGTCAAAGCGACGTTACGAATCTCCTTTCCCCGCGGTCCGATGCGGGAACCCATCCTTCCGTTTCGTCCGCAGGGCAGAAGCCCGCACACCGGAAGGCAACGTCATATTGTGCCCGCTAAAACGGCTAAGGTCAACGCGCGGACGCGGTCGCCGGCTAGGGCTCGATGGCCAGGAACAGCCGGTTCTCGCCGCGTTGGATGCGCACCAGCACCGCCCGCCCGGCCTTCGCCTCGGCCCGCGCGGCGTCATCGAACTCTTTCATCCCCGGCGTCGCCCTGCCGCCCAGCTCCAGGATGACGTCGCCGGGCCGGATGCCCGCCTCGGCCGCCGGACTGCCGGGCTCAACCGACTCGACCACCACCCCGCTCGCGCCCTGGTTGCGCTCGGCCGCGGTCGCGGCCCGGGGCCGCATCCCGAACCAGCCCTCCGGCTCGGTCCGCGCCGGCTCCTGCCGGGCCTGCTCGTCCGGGAACTCGGCGAGCCGCACCCGCTTCTTCATCTCCCGGCGCTCGCGCACGAAAGTGAACTCGACCGCGGTCCCGGGCGCGTACTCGGCCACCTTGCGCCGGAACTGCTCGACATCGCGCACCGGCGTGCCGTCCACCGCGGTAATCACGTCGCCGGCCTTCATCCCCGCCTTCTCCGCGGGCTGGTCCTTGATGGCCTCGCTCACCAGCACGCCGGCGGTGCTTCGAAGCCCCATCGCCTCGCGGATGGCCTTGGTCACCGGCTGGGGCCGGATGCCCAGGAACCCACGCACCACCCGACCGTGTGTCATCAACTGCTCGGTCACGCTCATCACCATATCCACCGGCACCGCGAAGCCGATGCCGACGTTCGCGCCCACCGGCGAACGGATGGCGGAATTCACGCCGATGAGCTCGCCCCGGACGTTCACCAGCGCCCCGCCCGAGTTGCCGGGGTTTATCGAAGCGTCAGTCTGGATGAAGTCCTGGTAGCTCGGCCCCTCGCGCAGGGGCAGGCCGGAACGGCCCTTGGCGGACACGACGCCCACCGTCACCGTGCTCTGCAGGCCGAAGGGATTGCCCACCGCGATCGCCCAGTCGCCGACCCGGACATCCTCGGCCCGGCCGAAGCGGATGGCGGGCAGTTTCCGGTCCGCCTTCACCTTCAGCACCGCCAGGTCTGTCTGCGGGTCTCGACCGACCACTTCGACCCGGTCGCTCTTGAACTCGGTATCATCGGACAGCCGCACCACGATCCGGTCGAAATCCGCGACGACGTGGTTGTTCGTCACGATGTAGCCGTCCGGGCTGATGATGACGCCGCTTCCCATCCCGCTGCGCTCCTGCTCCTGCGGCACCTGCGGCCCGTCCGGGAAGAAGTGCCGGAAGAACTCCTCGAAGGGACCGGGCGCCGGGGAAGGGGCCCAGCGGTTCACCCGCACCGTCTTCTCGGTCGAAATGTTGACCACCGAAGGCGTCACCGCTTCGGCCACGTCCGCGAAAGAGGCCACCGGCGCGGCGTCTGTAAGCAGGCGGACCGTCGCGCCCTCCTCGGCGCGAGCCGGCCCGGCCCCGCACGAAAGCGCACCGGCCAATATCATCCCGAGCACGAAAGCGACAATCACCGCCGGTGCCATCAACGCCCCGGCCAATGCAAACGAAATCCTACGGGTCATCGGAGTACCTCCTGGCTTGGCAAGACTTTCACTACACCTATTCTTGGACGCGCAAAGAAACCGCCGGGTTTCGCTGTCGCCGAAAACCGGCCCGGGCCGTGCGGCCCGGGCGCGGGGAAAGGAAGACTCGGAATCAGGCCGCTTCGGCTCCGCGCTACTTGGTCTCCCGCATCGTGATGAGCCCTATCTTCGTCTTGCCATCTTCGGAGTGAATCACGACGCTGGCCATCTCCTTGTCATCCGCGCTCTTGGAATGCAATTGGATCACCTCGCCGCTCTCGACCTTGACCGGTTCCTGCCAGCCCTGGGCGGCCAAGTTCTTCTCGAACCAGTCGGCAACCTTGCTCGCGTTGTCGGCGGTCTCGAAGTAATACTGTCCCTGCCGCCCCCCGTCCGCCGATACCTTGGCGCTGTGGGTAGCCTTTGCGCCCGGGTACTGCAGGAACCCGGGCAGGTCGGACAGGTCCACCGGTCTACTGCCGACGCCGCCGAGCTTGATCTCGTCGGCCCCGGTCACCTGCTCGGCCACCTTCTCCATCGTCCGCTCGGCAATGGTCTCACCGCACTTCATGCAACCGGTGTTGGTTGCGGCCAACAGACAGAAAAGACCGGACAGAACCACGAGCCCGACTCTAGCCATAACGGACCTCCTTTTCGCTCAATGTTAGCCTGCGACCGCGCTTCGTCAAGCCGTTCCTGCCCATCCCCCGCGCCGGCCGCTACCTCGCCCCGGCCCGGCCGGTGTTGCGGGCGTCGTGGCGGTACTTGGGCCACGGCCCGGTGTCGAGCCCGCCCGCGGCCCGCACCGCCCGGAAGCCGCCCGCCGAGTCGCCGACGTAGACGATGCCGTTGGCCAGCGCCGGTGAAGTGGTAACCATCCCGGGCAGGACAAGGTGCCAGGCGATACCGCCCATCCCCCGCGCGTCAATCGCATAGAGCCTGCGCCCGGCCCCGAAGTAGACGATGAGGCCCTCGCCGACAAGCGGTGAGGAACGTACCGGCCCGGGCATCGGGAACTCCCAGACCGGCCCGCCGGTCTCGTAGAACGCGAAGAAACGGCCGGTCTCGGAGCCGACGAAGATGCTCCCGTCCGAGCCGACCGCGGGCGAACAGACCGTGCCCACGCCGAGTTCTTCCTGCCAGCGCAGACCGCCGTCCGGGTCGAGCGCGTAGTGCCGGCCGTCCCGGCTCGCGACGTGGACCGTGCCGTCCGCGGCCAGCGCCGGGGATGCGTCAACCGCGTCGCCGGTGCGGTAACGCCAGTCGAGCGTGCCGTCGGCCCGAAGCGCGTAGACGAAACTGTCGCCGGACCCGAAGAGGATGCGGCCGTCCGCGCCGATTGCCGGCGAGGAACGCACCGGCCCGCCGGTCCGGTAGCTCCAGCGTAACCGGCCGTCGGGCTCGAGGCAATAAAGACCGCCGTCGTCCGAGCCGACGAGCACCGCGCCGTCGGCAGCGATGGCCGGCGAGGAACGCACTTCGCCCCCGGTCGCGTACTCCCAGCGCCCCGCGCCCTCACCGGTCAGGCAGTAGACCGTGCTGTCGTCCGAACCGAACAGGACCGAGCCGTCCGCGGCGATGGCCGGTGAAGTCTGCACCGCCCCGCGCGTGCCGAAGCCCCAGGCCTGGTTCCCGTTCGGTTCGAGACAGCGCAGGAGGCCGTCGGTCGCGCCGAAGATGATCCGACCCCGGGCGTCAATCGCCGGCCCGCCCAGCGCCGCGACGCCGGTGCCGAGCTCGACCTGCCAGAGCACGACGCCCGGTCCGCTGATGTCGCGGATGGAGACGCGGAGCGTCTCGGACCAGGCCGAGGCCAGGCCCGGCCGGTCGAGCGCGCGGACGGTGAGGTCGAAGGTGTCGGCCCGGTCCCAGACGTGCTCGCGGGTAACGTACTGACCGGTGGTGACGAACGCGGTCGTCTCGACCGCGCCGTCGCCCCAGTCGAAGATGTAGCGGAGTTCGTCCGCGTCCGGGTCGGTGCTCACCGTTGTATAAGAATAGCTCGTGTCAACCCAGCCTGCGGCCGGACCGTCGGGCCGGGTCGGCCGTCGAGGTGGACTGCCGACCAAGAGTTCCAGCGGCTCGGACCAATCGGACAGCGCCTCCTGCGGGTCCCGGGCCTGAGCCGCGAGGCGGAACGAGCCGACCCGGGTGAAGACCTGCCGCACGGACAAGGTCTCGCCGCTCCCGGTCCAGAGGCTCCAGCCCGAAGTGTCGCCCTCGTCCCAGGCCAGCCGGAAGCTGACGCTCTGCCCTTCCGGGTCGCGTGCGACCAGCTGGTACTCGACCGAATCACCGGGCGCGACCACAGTCGGCCCTTCCGGCCGCGCCGGCGCATCCGGCGGCCGGTTCCGGACGCAGGCCGCGGGCAGGGCCAGCAGGGCCGCGACGCTCACCATCAACCAGTGTCTTGCCATCTCATCCTCCTGTGCGTTACGATACTCAATGGTCAGTAGCAACGGATGAAGAACTTGCCCGGCAGTTGCCGGACCGCGCCCTTGACCTCGAGCTGCATCAGCACCCCGAGCAGGCGCGCCATCGCCAGTTCGGTCATCTGGGCAATCTCGTCCACATGCTGGGGGTCGCCGGAAAGAAGCGCGATGACGTTCTTCTCCTCTTCTTCGAGCGGAAGCTTCTGCCTCTCCTCGAAGTGCAGTGCGACGCCGAGGTCGCAGAGCACGTCCTCGGCCCCGAGCACCGGCCGCGCGCCCTCGCGCAGGAGCCGGTTGATGCCCGCGCTGGACTGGTCGGTGATGCGGCCCGGAACCGCGTAGACATCGCGGCCCTGGTCCGCGGCCCAGGCCACGGTGTTGAGCACACCCGACCGCTCGCCCGCCTCGACCGCAATCACCGCCCGCGACAGCGCCGAGACAATCCGGTTCCGGCGCGGGAAGTTGGTGCTCATCGGCTCGGCGCCGAGACCGAACTCGCTCAGCACCGCGCCGTGGTCGGCCACCTCGCCCAACAGCCGCTCGTTCTCCGGCGGGTAGGGCACGTCCACACCGCTGCCCAGCACCGCGATGGTCCGCCCCCCGCCCGCGATCGCGGCCCGGTGCGCGCAGGTATCAATGCCCCGAGCCAGGCCGCTCACCACCGTCACGCCGTGGCCGACGAAATCCCGGGCCAGCCGCTCCGCGACCTGCTGGCCGTAGGCCGACGGCCGGCGCGTACCCACGACCGCGACCGCCAGCCGGTCGTCGTCGCACAGTTCGCCCCGGCCGAAGAGCAGGGTCGGCATCCCCCGCAGTTCGCGCAGGGCGGCCGGGTAGGCGGCATCGCGCCAGTCCGCGCTCCAAACACCGGCTTCGCGGGCCCGGTCAATCCGGGCCCCAAGCTCCGGGGTCCGCCGGTAGCCGGCAATCGCGCCGGCCAGCTCGACGTCCACGCCCTCGACCTCGGCCAGGTCCTGCGCCCTCGCCCCCAGCACCGCCTCCGCGGTCTTGAACCGTTCCAGCAGGTTGCGCAGGCGGGTGGCGGTCAGCCGGGGAATGGCGGCAAGGTCGGCGTGCAGTTTGTTGAGCGCAGGCATCTCAGCGCGGCAGGAGCCGGTCGAGCAGGTCCTTAAGCGTGCCGACCCCGGTCCGGTCGAGCGCCGATATCAGCACCGCGGGCGTGTCGAAGTCGGGCTTGGCCGGCGGCGCGGCAAGCAGGTCCAGCTTGTTCAGCGCGACGATGCGCGGCCGGGAAAGAATCGTCTCGTCGTATTGACGGATTTCATCGCACAACAGCCGGTAGTCCTCCTCCGGCCGGCCCGCGGCCAGGTCAATCACGAAGACGAGCAGGCGGGTGCGCTCGATGTGGCGCAGGAAGCGCAGGCCCAGGCCCCGGCCCTCGTGCGCGCCCTCGATGATACCCGGCATATCGGCGACGGTGTAGCGCAGGTCGCGAGCGGACATCACGCCCAGGTTTGGGCTCAGGGTCGTGAAAGGATAGGCCGCGACCTTCGGGCTCGCCGAGGTCAGCGCCGAAAGCAGGGTGGACTTGCCGGCATTGGGCAGGCCGACGAAACCGACGTCCGCCACCAGCCGGAGCACCAGCCGCAACTCGCGCTCGACCGCCTCGCCGCCCGGGTCGGCCCGGCGCGGGGCCTGGTTGGTGCTGGTCGCGAACCGGGCATTGCCC
>DSBX01000153.1 GCA_011049385.1 Caldifarciminota bacterium
GAGCGGTCGCTGAAGCCCATCGAGTAGGCGCCCGCGCCGGGGTACGGCCCGGCCAGCTCACAGCGGTTGCCCATGTCCGGGACGAGCCGGTTGCCTACGCGCAGGGTGGGAGTGTTGGGGATGACCGCCCGCGGCGCGTCGGTGAAGCCCCAGGCTTCGGCGAGCGAATCGGTTTCGTCGGCTTGAGCAAAGGCGGCACCCAGTTCTTCGAGCGCCGGGTCGGTCACGAGCAGGGCCCGGCCGCTGATGAGCGCGGGCAGTCTGCCATCCTGGGCCCAGCGGCGGAGCTGGTTGGCGCGGGTCCGGGTCGGGGCAACGACCTCGCGGGCGTGGACCCGGGCCGGAACCCGGTACTCGTCCAGACCGGAGCGGTACTCGGCCTCGATTTCGGCGGGCTCGACGACGACTTTGTCGGTCGTGTTGCGGCCGGTGTAGTGGTCAACCAGCATCCGGGCGCGCCGGTCCAGTATCCGGCTGACCGCGCCATTGGCGAGCCAGTCGTGGTTGGCCTCGGCGTCGGTGAGGATGAGCTGTTCGAGCACCACCTGCTCGAGAATCCGGCGCACGCCTTCCGGCGACTGGAACTGGGCCCGGAAGAAGACCGGAATCTGCTCGATGCGGCGCTCGATATGCTCGCGGGTAATCGTGACACCGTCAACGGTGCCGATGGTGTCCGCGCCGGCGTCGAGAGCGGCGGTGTCAATGGCGATGGCGACCGCCTGTGCGAGTTCGTCGGTCTTGGCCTCGTAGAGCTGTTCGGTCTTTTCATGGCGCACCTGGTTCAGGAGCTGGCCGCGGGCTTCGTCGTAGGGCTTGACCGTGCGCGGGGTGCGTTCGGTGACCCGGATGAGCGCCCAGGCGGTGTCCAGCGAGACCGGCCGGCTGACCTGGCCGGGCCGGAGCTTGAAAGCCGCGTCCTCGATGGCCTTGTCCCGCGTGCCGCGGCTGAAGAGCCCGAGGTCGCCGCCGCGGTCCTTGTCCGGGGCGGTCGAGAAGCGGGCGGTGAGCGTCTCCCAGGGCGCCGCGTCGGCACCAAGCAGGACGCGGCGCAGGGAGTCGGCCAGTTCCCGGCTCGGTACGACAAGCTGTGCCGCGCGGACCTTCTCCGGGGTCGTGAAGCGCGAATCGCGCTCGCGGTTGTAGGCCGCGCGGAGGTCGCGCTCGGTCGGCTCGGCGTGGTCGGTCACGTTGCGGGTCTGCCAGGCTTCGAAGACGTAGCGGTCGCGCATGTCCCAGTAGGCCCGGGCGAAGTCGGGGTCGGTCAGCAGGCCGGTGTTGAGCGCGGCGCGGTAGAGGAGACGGTTGTCAATCATCGTGTCAAGCAGGAACTCCTTGCGCTCGAAGGGCTCGTAGCCGGCAGGGTGGCGGCTGATCCGGTCGTCGAGCTCGATCCGGGTAATCGGGTGGCCGTCCACGTAGGCGACGCGGTCCTGGTAGTTCTTGCGGAAACAGCGTTCGATGGCTTCAAGCGCATCCTTGCCGAAGCGTGACTTCATGTGTCGGGTCGCGACGACCTCGTAGTTCTGGGCCGCTTCGAGGTATTTCTCCCCGAGTTCCTGGGCCAGCGCCAGCCGGTAACGCATCTCGGGAAGCCGTCGTTCCTTCGGGAACTCCTCAACCAGGTCCTGGTAAATTGCTTCGGCCGCGGCGTAGTCGTGGCGCTTGTCGAGAAGGAAGTCGGCCTTCTCGAGCAGGACCGCGAAGCGGTCCGCGGGCCGGGTTGCGGCGGGGACCAGTTCGTCCAGCAGCGCACCCGCGCGGTCGAACTCTCGGGTCGCGTACAGCCGGTAGAGGCTGTCCGGTACCGGGGCGGCGAGAGCGGACAGCGAAACCGCCGCGCCGATGGCGAGAACAAGCAGTCTTGTCATGGGACCTCCTTGTGTGTCATCGTGGTCCTGCGCGCTAGCGCAGGAACTGCATCGTGACCATCATCACCGTACCGGAGAAAACCGGGATGACGACGTTGTCATTCACTTCTATCGGCAAGGCCTCGACGATCGAGGCCGATACCGCCCCAAGAATACCGGCAATCAGGGGCAGGTCAACCCCGGGCAGAATCGAGACAACCCACGCGACCCCGATGCAGGACGCGAGGCCGGAAAGCGTGCCTTCCAGGGTCTTGCGGAAGACCCGCACCCGGCCGATGGAGAGACCGACGAGCGCGGCGACGGTGTCGCCGATGGCCAGGAAGCCGACTGCGGCGATGATTACGCCCTTGCCCTGCTCGACACTGGTGCCGAAGGTGCCGCCGCCGAAGACGACCATACAGACCAGAGAGGCGAGCATCAGGTAAGAGCCGCCGGTGAGCGAGCTGAGCTCGCGGCGGCGCAGGAGCGTTCCGAACAGGACGATGAAGATGCTCTTGAACGGGTTGAGATGCAGTCGGGCGAAGTCGAGGACCAGGAAGATGAAGGTCGCCCCGGTCATCAACAGCGTCGCGAGGCGGTGTTCGAGCGGGTAGTAGAGCGCCGGAATCAGCAGGGCGAGAAGGTGGGCGAGCTTGCGGTTGCGTTCGGCGCCTAAAACTCGACACCCCCGGAGAACTGCTGGGCGCTCCCGAGTTCGCGCGAACCCGCGGCGTAGCCCGCGGCGTAGCCGTAGTCGAGGTAGAACCGGCCGAAGCGGGCGCCGAGACCGAAGGTCAGGTTGCCGTCGTGGGCACCGAGTCGGCCGAAGAGCGCGTTGCGGAAGGAGTACTCGGCCCCGAGGTTGTAGCCGAGGTCGCGCTCCTCCGGGCCGGCCTCAGCCTCGATGGCGAGCACGAGCGCGTCGCGGTCGAAACCGAACGTGCGGCCGATGCCGAGGGCAAGGCGCGGGGTGATCAGTTCGCGGGTGCCGGAACTCCAGAACAGCGGCGAGAGCGAGGCGTTCCGGATACGCAGGCCGACGTCAACCGCTCCGCCGGGCCGGATGAGGAGACCCAGGTCCAGGCCCATGCCGAAGCAGTTGCCGACGCCCAGGTCCTGGTATATCAGCTTGACGTTACCGCCGACGGATAACTCGGGAAGAACCGTCCTCGCGTAGTTGACATAGCCGACGAGCTGATTCGCGCTGACGACTCTCTCAACGTAGGGGCGGTTGTCCGGTCCCGGCGGGCGGGTGGAGTCGGGCAGGGCGGTGAGCTTGATGCCGGGAATGCCGTTGTGGAGCACCGCGACGCCGAACGACTGGGTGCCGGATGGAAAGGCGGCGCCGAGGAAGTTGTGCTGGACCAGCCCGCTGAAGTCCTGAGAGTGCAGGAACAGCAGGCCGGTGCGACCGGGCAGTCCGGCCCGGGCCGGGTTGTAGTAGATTGCGGACGGACCCTGAGCGGTCGTGACCGCGGCCCCGCCCATGCCGATGATGCGTGCCGATGTGCCCAGTCGCTCGAAGTCACCGGCGTACCAGGTCGCGGCGGCGGATGCGGTGAGTACCGCCATTAGTAGAGCAGTCCTGCTCAGGCGCATAGAAGACCTCCGAAGTGATTCAGGGAGAGACCCTGCTTTGCCGGTCGGGCACCCTTCGGACCAGGCCGGTCAGTTCCTTGCTGTGGATTCGTCTCGGCGTGCTGTAGGTTGGACGGATGACGGCGGCGATGCGATACTCGCCCACCGGAACCAACCGACCTTCGTCGTCCAGTCCGTCCCAGACAATCAGCACCTCACCCGGGCGCTGGTCGTGAGGCGGGGTCAGCGTACGGACCGGGCGGCCGTTGGGGCCGGTTATCCGGACCTCAACGTCGGCGACGCCGGTAACGTAAAGCGCGATGGTGGTTCCCGGTCGTTCGGAATCGAACTCGCCCGGGTAACAGCCGATGAGATAGCCGTCGAGCCCGACCCAGTAGTACTGGCCGCCCTCGACTTCGTTGACGAAGAGTTGGCCGAAGCGGCGCCAGACCAGGATTCCGCGGGGGGAACTGAATCGCGAGTCGTCGCCGAAAGAGACGATATGCTTGAGTTCCGGGTCGAAGACGTGAACCTGGTCGTTTTCCCGGTCGGTGACGTAGCAGTTGCCGTGGCGGTCGAAGGCGGTGTAGCTGAACCCGGCCCGGGTCAGGCCGAGCCGGCGCATGTCAATCTGGCGCAGGAGTTGGCCGCCGAGCGAGAAGAGGCTCAGCCGGGTGCCGTCCCGGTCAATGACGACGGCGGCATCGGTCTGGTACTGGTTGTAGTCCGCTTCGCGGTCAAGAACCGCGATGCCGGTCGGGGCGTCGAGGTCACCGGTCCAGGCCGCGATGCGGGCGCCGTCCGGGCCATACACGCGCACCCGGTCCGCACCGGACTCGGTGACGTAGACGCGGCCGCGTGAGTCGAGCGCAACATCCCGCGGCGCACGCAGGTCATCATCCAGCACCGATACCCAGTGCAGGTGACCGCCGGCATAGCGCAGGCGGACCACTCGGTCATTGCCGGTATCGGCGACATAGACGTCGCCCGCCGGGTTGCAGGCGATGCCGTGCGGCCGGTCGAACTGGCCGGTGCCGGAACCGGCCGAGCCGTAGATGCGCGGCTCAATCAGCTTGACGTTGTAGACGACCTGGCCGGTCCCGGAGTTCACCCCGAACAGGGTCAGGATGTGGTCATCCCGGCTTGTCGTCGGGTCGTCCTCTTCGACCATTTTGGCGCCGCACATGCCTTCCGGGTTCGAGACCTTGAAGTCGCGGCCGAGGTACAGGCGGAGGTAATGGCGGCCGATGCGCTGGAATCCGAGGGTGTGGCTGAACGGCGGTGTCAGCAGGGCGGTCGGACGGGCCATGCCGGCGGGCGCCGTCAGCGCCAGCAGGACCAGCCCTCTTGCAAGCAGGCTCATCAACAAGAAATGCTAGCCGCCGGGAAATGCCAGTCAAGAAGGCCGCGCATCGGGACGGCAAGGAGGGTGTTTACGGCCAGAGCACCAGCGCGACGCCCGGCGCGGCGAGAAGGAGCGGGATGGGCGGGGTAGACCATCCTAGATGAGACGTCGGCAGGGAAACCGGCGATACCGGTTGTTGTGACATCGAACACCGAGCGGGGTCAGCCGGGTATCTGGCGGACCGAGTCGAGGACTGTGCCGTCCACCCACTTGACGACGGCGACAACGTTATCGAGGACGGGATGGGGCGCGGGCCTTCCGCACAGCCGCTCGACGTCGGATTTGATGTCGGCCAGTTCGCGAACCGGCAGGCGCGAGGCCCGAACCGCCTTCCTCAGGTCTTCGCGGCGGGGGTTGATGGCGATGCCGCGCTCGGTCACGACCACGTCCACCAGTTCGCCCGGCGCGCAGAGCGAGGTGACCCGGTCCACGATGACCGGGGTGCGGTCGCGGAAGCTCGGCACGGCCAGAACGGTGCACCCGGCCAGCATGCAGTTCTGCCAGCCGCCGATACCGTGGAGCAGGCGGCCGTCGGAATGGGTGACAACGTTGGCGTTCCAGTCGAGGTCCACTTCGGTCGCGCCGAGCACCGCCACGTCCAGGTTGCCGAGGAAGTTGCCCTTGGCGTGATAGTTGTAGCTGATGAGCGGCGAGGTGGAGACGTGGTTGCGGTTACGGCTGATGCTCCCGACCGCGTCGAGGTCGAAGGCCTGGCCGTCAACGAGTGCGCGGCAGAGCCCCTCTTCGAGCATCCGGACCAGGTACTTGTTGGTGCCGCCGTGAATCCAACTCGCGGTAACCCCGGCCTGCTTCATCATCTCGCCGAGGAAGATGGTGAAGGCGAGGCTGATGCCGCCGGCCCCGCCCTGGAAGCTGAAGCCGTCCTTCATGATTCCGGTGTCGCGGATGAACTCGGCGACAAGCCGGGCGATGTAAAGCCGGTCCGGCGAGCGGGTGAGCTCGGTCGTCCCCGACAGGATTTTCGCCGGGTCACCGATCTGTTCCTGCACGACGACACAATCCGCATAATGGCCGGGAATCTGGATCGGCAGGGCCGGGAACGGTACGAGGTTGTCGGTCACGACAATCACCTTGTCGGCGTACATCGCGTCGGGCAGGGCGTAGCCGAGGTTGCCGCAGGCGGTCGGGCCATGGACCCCGTTGGCGTTGCCGAAGGGGTCCGCGGTCGGGGCGGCGATGACCGCAATGTCAATGTGAATCTCGCCGTCCTGGATCGCCTGGGCCCGTCCGCCG
This sequence comes from Caldifarciminota bacterium, assembly GCA_011049385.1. Lineage (GTDB taxonomy): Bacteria > Hydrothermota > Tepidihabitantia > Tepidihabitantales > Tepidihabitantaceae > DSBX01. The sequence goes on from DSBX01000153.1 coordinate 6,085, forward strand.
TGACTGCGCAGGACGCCGAGCCCGCGCATCCGTCCGCGCGAGCAGAAGTCGCCGAGCGGGCCGTTGAGTGAACCCTCGATGTGGTGGACAACGCCGGACTCGAGGTGGCGGATCACGGGTGCGTGGCAGGGGAAGCTGGCGGATGGGAACCAGCGCAGGTCGCGGACACCCATCTCCGCGCAGGTGTCGAGCAACTGATTGCCGAGCAGGTCACCGTCGCGGAAGTGATGGTGGGTCGAAAGTGCCATCCCGTCACGCAGGCCGCAGTGCTCAAGCGCGGTGTGGAGGTCGGGGAACAGCTTGCTGTCGCGGGCCGGGTAGTCGGCAAGGTTCGGTATCGGCGGCGCGGCCTTGCGCCCTGTCGGCCGGTGAGCGTGTACGCCCTGGTAGGGTGTTTCGGTCCGACCGTTGACCTCGGTCGGGACGAACCGGCCGGCGGCGTTCTGCACGAACGCGAAGCGTCGGGCGTCCTCGGCCGACTTCATCGGGTGCCGCCTTCATCGGGCAGAAGTCCGGCCCGGCGGGCCAACTCCACGATGCGCCCGGCCCGGTTGACGACCGGCGCGTCTATCATCCTCCGGCCGATCGCGACGACACTGCGGCCTTCACGCCGGGCGGCCTCGAACGCCTCGATGATGGCGCAGGCCTCAGCGACTTCCGCCGGTTGCGGGATGAAGACTTCGTTGACAACCGGGACCTGGCGCGGGTGGATACAGCCCTTGCCTTCGAAGCCGAAGTCACGGGCGCGCCTGGTGTGCTCGCGCAGGCCGTCGAGGTTCTCGATATCCGCATACACCGTATCAATTGGCTGGACGCCGGCGGCCCGGGCCGCGTTGACGACCTGCGAGCGGGCCCACAGGGTTTCTTCGCCGTCTGGAGTCCGGCGGCCGCCGATTTCTCGGAGGTAGTCTTCAAGACCCCAGGTCAGGGCGGCGGTCAGCGGCGATGCTTCGGCTATCTCCAGGGCTTGTAACATACCGCGGGGCGATTCAAGAATGGGCATCAGGTAGACCTGAGCCTTGACCCCGGCTTCGGCACGCGTCGTCTCGACCAGCGCGGCCGCGGCGCGGACCTGCTCCGGGTCTTCGCATTTGGGCAGGAGCAGGACCTGCACGTGAGCGCGGACGAGCGGCGGGATGTCGTCGAGTCCCTGCGGCAACCGGTTCACCCGGACCATCCGTTCGCAGTCGCCGAAGGAGAGGGCGTGCAGGGCGTTGCGGACGAGCAGGAGGGCGGCGTCGCGTTCCGCGGGCGGCACCGCATCCTCAAGGTCGAGGATGACCGCGTCCGCGCCGTGGATGTGGGCGTTGAGCAGGTATTTCGGTTCGTTGCCGGGCAGGTAGAGTCGGGAACGGCGCCAGCGGTCCCGGGCGGTCGGAACGGTGCCGGCCGGGTCCGTCTCGGGCAGGCATTCGGGGAAAGGCCGGCCCGGCCAGGCGCGTCGGACTGCGGTCTCGACCCGGGCCAGCATCACGAACGGCACCGCGCCCTGGTCTTCAACCGTCACCCGGGCATCGGTGACCTCGAGTCGGTCGAGCGCGTCGAGGACGAGCGAGCGGATGGCGTCGGCGTAGAGGTAGTCAACCCTGCTCGTGACTTCAAGGTTGATGCCGCCGGACTCGGTCGGTTCAATGGTGACATGGCAGTCGGAGCGGGCTTCCCTGCCCTTGCGGCCGGCTTCAGCATGCCGGGACACGTCAGGCTTCCTTCGCCCGGGCGGCCAGCTTTCGGCGGGTGTATTCGAGGAGTCCGCCGGCTTCGCGGATGGCGAGAATTCCGGATGGGAGCGGAGGGAAGGAGAAACTGCGATTCCCCACCGCTATGCGGCCGCCGGCCAAATCGAGCGCGACCGCGTCGCCCTCCTGCCAGGCCTCGACCGCGGCCGGGCACTCAACGAGCAGGAGGCCCTGGTTGATGGCGGCCCGGTAGAAGATGCGGGCGAAGCTCTTGCCGACAATCGCTTCTATTCCGACCGTACGCAGGCCGACAACCGGTTGTTCGCGGGACGAGCCGCATCCGAAGTTGCGTCCGACCAAGATGATATCTCCGGGAGCGACATTTCGGGTGAACTCCGGGTCGAGGTCTTCGAGCAGGTGCGGGCGGATTTCTTCCGGGGTCGAGCAACTGTAGGTGTACTTGCCCGGGAAGAGCAGGTCGGTGTTGATATCGTCGCCGTAGCGCCAGACTCTCAAACTACACCTCCCTCGGGTCGGTGATGCGGCCGGCCAGTGCCGAAGCCGCGACCGTAGCCGGTGAAGCAAGGAAGACCTCTGCCTCCCGACAGCCCATCCTGCCCTTGAAGTTACGGTTGGCGGTGGACAGACAGCGCTCGCCCGGTGCCAGCGCGCCCTGATGTGCGCCGAGACAGGGTCCGCAACCCGGTGGGAGCAGGACCGCGCCCGCGCTGACCAGGTCGGCGATGATGCCGAGCGCGAGTGCCTGCTCAAGAATCGTCCGGGAGGCGGGCAGGATGAGCAGGCGGACACCGGGCGCGACCTTGCGGCCCTTAAGCATTTGGGCCGCGACCGCCAAATCGCTCAACCGGCCGTTGGTGCAGGTGCCAATGAGGCACTGCTGGACTTCGGTGCCGGCCAGTTCGGACACCGGCTTGACGTTGTCCACCTTGTGGGGGGCGGAGACAACGGGCACGACCTCGTCGAGGACGAACTCGTGCTCACCGCAGAAGACCGCGTCCGGGTCGGACCAGAGCGGCTCCCAGCCGGGCGCGACACCGGCACGGTCGAGCGCCTGCCGGATGACATCGTCGCAGGGAAAGACCGCGTTCTTCGCGCCCATTTCGACAGCCATATTGGCGACCGTGAACCGGTCGTCGCCGTCGAGTGTGGCGAGGTCGCCGTGGAACTCGACCGATTTGTAGTCGGCCCCATCCGCGCCCAGTCGGCCGATGACGGTCAGGACGAGGTCCTTGGCCGACACCATCTCCGGCAGTCGTCCGTGGAGCGTCAGCTTCATCGTCTCCGGGACTTTGAACCAGGTCTTGCCGGTCAGCAGGAGTGCGGCCGTCTCGGTCCGGTCAATGCCGGTCGCGAAAGCGTTGACCGCGCCGTAGGAGCAAGTGTGCGAGTCCGAGCCGACCGCGAGTTCGCCGGGCCGGACCAGGCCCTTCTCGACCATCACCTGATGACAGATGCC
>DSBX01000057.1 GCA_011049385.1 Caldifarciminota bacterium
GAAGGTGGACCAGCGTGTTCTTCTGTTGCCTGTCCTGGACCTTGACGAGGTGCTGGCCACGCGGGTATCATTCCTCACGTGCAAGCGCCGACCAGGGGGTCACGATGTGCCGTGGCAGACCCCTCAGGGGCATTTTTTCGCTTGACAGTGGGGAAGGGTGGCGCTAGAATGCATCCCGTGATATCAAATGTGTCGGAAAGTGGAGCTTCAACCCAGGGGCTGAGGTGAAGCCGTTCTTTTACGGCAAGCATTACCATTCTGTTGATAGCAAGGGCAGGGTCGCAATTCCGTCTTCGTTCCGCCGAAAACTCGGTCAGGAGCCCGGTGATACGCTGATCCTGCATGCGCGTCCCGATGGCGCCATCCGGGTCCACCCCGCGGCTGACTGGATGGATTTCTGGGAAGCGGCCCTGCCCGGAATCACGAGGTACCAGGATGACTCCGACGACGCCCGCCGATTGCTGGGCGAGGTCGAGGAGGTCACTGTGGACCGTCAGGGTCGGGTGCTGATCCCGCGGCCGATGCTCGAAGAGGCCGGGATTTCCGACCAGGTCGTCTTTTCCGGCGCGGGCGAGTACTTTGAGGTCTGGGACGTTGACCGTTACAAGCGGAACCGGGTGGAGAATGCCGACAAGCGGCGCGATGCGCTCGCCGTGGCGGAGAAACGTTACCGCGAGATGCGAGAGACGCGTCACGCACCGGGCCGACCCGATGTTCCATGAGCCGGTACTTGTCGCGGAGGTTCTTGAGTTCCTGGGCCCGCAGGGCGGCACGGTCGTGGATGCGACCTGCGGCGGCGGTGGGCATGCCCGGGCGGTCATTGAAGGCCTGGGCCCGGTCCAGCTCTTAGGGCTGGACCTTGATGCCGAGGCGCTGGCCTCGGCGCAGAGGTATCTGGGCGGCAGCGGTGCGAAAAACCTGGTGCTCAAACAGGCCAGTTATGTTGATATGGTGGCGATTGTCAAAGAGATGAATCTTGCGCCGGTGACCGGCGTGCTGTTCGACTTTGGTGTTTCGATGCACCAGGTGCGCTCGGCCGGCCGGGGCTTCAGCTACGACCTGGACGGGCCGCTCGACATGCGTTTCGACCCCGGCGGGACGGGACGGACCGCGCGCGAACTCATCCGCCGGTCTTCAACCAACGACCTGCGCGGCTGGTTGCGGGAGTACGGCGAGGAACCCAATGCCGGGCGGCTGGCCCGGCGCATCCACGAGCACCGGCACGCCATCCGGACGACCGGGGACCTGGCCGCGCTCGTCCGGCGTTCGGTGCCTTTCCGCCACGCCCGGCGGACGCTATCGCGGGTGTTCCAGGCCCTGCGCATCGTCACCAACGACGAACTCGACGCAATCCGGCAGGGGCTGGCCGCGGCCCTGGCGGTGCTCTCACCCGGCGGCCGGTTGGTGACGATCAGCTATCACAGCCTTGAGGACCGGATCTGCAAGCATTTCATCCGGGAGCAGGCGGCGGCCGGCACGCTCGAGCTTCTGACCCGACGCGCGGTGCGGCCGCAGGCGGACGAGGTCGAACGCAACCGCGCCGCGCGCAGTGCCCGCCTGCGCTGTGCCGGGAAGCCGGGCGGCACCGGGGGGCGGAGATGAGAACCCTGCGCACGATCTTCTTCGTACTGCTCGGTTTCGCGGTGACCGCGACCTACCTGTTCCAGCGCGATGTGTCCCTGCGGTTGGTGCGGCGTCAGGCGCGGCAGGAGGCCAGGCTCCGGGTGCTGGGCGAGGAGCGCGACCGGCTCCGGGCCGACTGTCAACTGTTGACCTCGTTCGGACGGGTGGACTCGGTCTGGCAGGCCGCGTCCCGAAGCCGGCGCATCGGTGCCGGACTGCGGACGGATGCGCCCCCGTTGGCTCCGGCACCGGACCCGGACCAGCCGGAGGCCGTGGCCGCCGCGGGTCGCACCCACTGAGATGACCTACCAACCCGGCCGCCGCATCCGCCGACGGCCGCGGACCACCGTCGCCCTGCCCGGATGCGCCACGCGGCGGAGCGGGAGCGCCGGGCGTGCCCGGTCCTGCTCCACGCCGGGTGCGTGGGCGCGCCGGCCGGGCCGGCGCAGAGCGCGCCCGGGCGGCGGGCGGGCGGTGCTGGTTATCGCCCTCCTGGTTCTTGCCGGCGGTGTCATCTTCGCCCGCTACGTCCAGATGCAGCTCGTTCAGGGCCGCGAGTACGAGCGCATCGCGGCCGGCCTGCACCGCGACACCCTGCCGCTGTCCGGCGGCCGGGGCCGCATCTACGACCGGCACGGCCGCCTGCTGACCGTCAACAGTTCGTCCTGCTCGCTCCTGGTCTGGCCCCAACAGATTCGTAAACTCGACGACGACGACCCGCTCGTCGCCTCCGGGGACAGGAAGCCACGTGCCGAACGGCTGGCCGAGGTGCTGGCCCGTTTCGGGCTGGCGGACAAGGACAGTCTCGGGCGCGAACTGGCGCGGCATAACAGCATGTTCTGCCTCCGGCACGGTGTGGACTACCTGCTGGCCGATTCCTTGCACGCCGCGCTGGTTCGAAACCAGCTTCACGACTGGACCGTCATCCGCGAGGAGTACCGCCGCAGTTATCCCTACGGCGAGGCTTTCGCCAATGTCATCGGCTACGTCCAGCCGATGGGGCGGCTCACCGGCCGGGCCGGGCTTGAGGGCCAGCTCGACTCACTGCTGGCGGGCCGGTCGGGCTGGCTCGAGGTCCAGAAGGACCGGATGGGCAATCCCCTGCCCGACCCGAGCTACTCCCGGCGCGACCCGACCTCCGGCGCCGACGTCCGGCTCACGCTCGATGCCGACATCCAGCAGGCGGCCTACCGCGTGCTCGAACGCTCGGTCCGCGCGCATGCGGCCCTGCGGGGTTCGGCGGTGGTGCTGGACGCGCGCACCGGCGCGGTGCTGGCGCTGGCCGACTACCCGGGTTACGACCCGGAACGCTACGCCGAGGTGGCGATGAGGCTCCACCGCTGTGCCGCGGTCGCGGACGAGTTCGAGCCCGGTTCAAGTTTCAAGATTGTCGTGGCCGCGGCCGCCCTGGAAAGCGACTGCGCGAACGAGTTCGTCGGCCGGAGGTACGACGTCTCCGCGGGTCACATCCAGATCGGCCGGTACCGGATTCGGGACGTCCACAACAACGGCGTGCTCGACTTCGACGGACTGCTCGTCAAGTCGTCGAATGTCGGCTGTGCCCTGCTCTCGATGGAGCTCGACGCCGAACACTATTACCGGACCGCGCGGGCGCTGGGGTTCGGCTACCCGGTCGGGCTCGGCCTGCCCGGCGAGACTGGCGGCAGTCTCGACCCGCCCGAGCGGCTCACCACCCTGCGTCTCGCCAACATCGCCTTTGGCCAGGGGCTGACCGTCAACCTCGTTCAGCTTGCGGCCGCCTACGGGTGCATTGCCGCCGGCGGCGCGTACCACAGGCCTTACCTGGTCGAGAGCGTCTTAAGCGGCCGCGATACCAGCTACCGGAGGCGGCAGGACCGTGGGCAGGCGGCGGTGCGGCGGGTCCTGCGGCCGGCGACGGTCGAGCGGCTCAAGACGATACTTGCCCGGGTCGTGGCCGAAGGCACCGCGCACGGCGCGCGCATCGAGGGCGTGTCGGTGGCGGGCAAGACCGGCACCGCACAGAAGGTTGATCCGGCCACCCGGACCTACTCCAGCCACCGCTCGCGGATGACCTTCGCCGGGTTCTTTCCGGTCGAAGCGCCGCGTTACGTCGTGGCGGTGATGATTGACGAAGCCCGCATCGGCCGGTTCGCCAGCGAGGTCGCGGCGCCGGCCTTCGGCGGCATCGGTACGGAACTGGTCCGCATCGAGCGTGCGCGCGAAAGGATGGCGGCGCAGACCGGGATGACGGACCGGGAAGGCTCGTGACGCTCAACGAGTTGGTCGGGGGCATACCCGGTGCGGTTGTCCGCGGTGACGGCGGGGTGACGATAAGCAACATCGCCTTTCACTCCGGCCGGGTTGAGCCCGGCGGGCTTTTCGTCGCGGTGGACGGCTTCCGGGTGTCCGGGGCGGACTATGCCGGCGAGGCGGTCAGCCGGGGCGCGGTTGCGGTCGCGGCCGGCCGCGGGGCCGCGGCGGTCGCGCTGCCGCAGACCGTGGCCCGGGTCGAGGTTGACGACGCCAGGAAGTTCCTCGCGCTGGCCGCGGACCGTTTCTACGGCCATCCCTCGCGCAGGCTGAGCCTGGTCGGTATCACCGGCACCAACGGCAAGACCACGACCGCTTGGCTCCTGCGGGCGGTGTGCCGGCATCTCGGCTACACAGCCGGCCTCATCGGCACGGTCGAGCACTGGGACGGGCGGCAGGCGCTTCCGGCCGGCCAGACCACGCCCGAGAGCCTCGATTTCACCCGGCTCCTGGCCCGGATGGTCGAGAACCGGGCACGGGTCTGCCTGGCCGAAGTATCCTCGCACGCGCTCGCGCTGGACCGGGTGTACGGCCAGCGCTTCGCGGTCGGAGTCTTCACCAACCTCACCCGGGACCACCTCGATTTCCACCGCACGCAGGACGAGTACCGCGCCGCCAAGATGAAGCTCTTTGCCGGGCTGGACCCGGACGCGGCCGCGGTCATCAACGCCGATGACCCGGTCGGTGCGGAGATACCGGGTCTGACCCGTGCCCGGGTAATCAGCTACGGTGTCGCCCGTGACGGCGGCGGGCGGCCGGACATTCTCGGCCGGGTCACCGAGGTCGCGGCCGACGGGCTCGGAGTCGAACTCGCTCACGAGGGCCGGGTCTACGCCGGCCGTCTGCAACTCATCGGCCGTCACAATCTCGCCAACCTGATGGCCGCGTTCGGCGCCGGGCTGGCACTGGGCTGGGAACCGGCGGCGGTGCTTTGGGGCGCGGAACAGCTCGCATCCGTGCCCGGCCGTCTCGAACCGGTACCGGCGGACCGGCCCTTCAGCGTGTTTGTGGACTACGCGCACACACCCGACGCGCTGGAACGGACCCTGGCGACGGTGCGCGAGTTCACTACCGGGCGCGTGCTCGTGGTGTTCGGCTGTGGCGGAGACCGGGACCGCGCCAAGCGGCCGTTGATGGGCGGAGCGGTTGCCCGCGGCACCGACCTGGCGGTCGTCACCTCCGACAACCCGCGCACCGAGGACCCGGCGGCAATCATCGCCGAGATACTGCCCGCTATGACCGGGCCGTGCGCGTGGCTGGTACTGCCGGACCGGGAGGAGGCGATTGCCCGGGTGCTGGGCGAGGCGCGGTCGGGCGACACGGTGCTCATCGCCGGCAAGGGGCACGAAGACTACCAGATTATCGGGACCGAGAAGCGCCCGTTCGACGACCGGGCGGTGGCGCGCAGGTTTCTTGCCGGAGAAGGAGCCTGATGCTGTACCACCTGCTGGCCCCGTTGCGCGAGGTGTTCAGTCCGCTCAATCTCTTTCGCTACATCACCTTCCGGGCCGCGGCCGCGGGCGCGGTCAGCCTCGTGTTGACGCTCCTGCTCGGCCCGGTGCTCATCCGGCTGGTCCGGCGCCTGCAGATCGGCCAGAACGTCCGCGAGGAGGTTCCCCCGACGCACCAGCGCAAGACCGGCACGCCGACGATGGGGGGGGTGCTCATCCTCGCCGCCAGCCTCACCGGCATCCTTCTCTTCGCCGACCTCGGCAACCGGCTCATCCAGCTCGGCGCCGCCCTGCTCATCGGGCTTGGCGCTCTCGGCATCTGGGACGACTACGTCAAGGTCCGCAAGGGCAAGGCGCGGGGCATCAGCAAGACCGCCAAGCTCGTGGTCCAGTTCGGGCTGGCCCTTGCGGTCGGCGCGGTGCTCTACTTCCTGCCGCCGGACCCGGCGATTCGCTCCCAGACCAACTTCCTCCTCCTCAAGAACCTCGTCGTCGAATTCTCCTGGCTGTACATCCCCTTCGTGATGCTCCTCGTCGTCGGCTTCTCCAACGCGGTCAATCTCGCGGACGGCCTTGACGGCCTCGCTGCGGGCCTGCTCGTAATCGCGCTCGCCAGCTTCGCGGCGCTCTGTTACGTCTCCGGCCATGCCGGGTTGGCCGAGTACCTGAACATCCTCTTCGTCCGTTCCAGCGGCGAGATGACGGTCTACTGCCTGGCGCTGGTCGGCGGTGCGCTCGGGTTCCTCTGGTTCAACGCCCACCCGGCCCAGGTCTTCATGGGCGATACCGGTTCCCTGCCGCTGGGCGGGGCACTGGCGTTCGTGGCGGTGGTTTCCCGGCACGAGTTCCTGCTGTTTGTGGTCGGCGGAGTCTTCGTGCTGGAGGCGCTTTCGGTGATGATGCAGGTGGCATGGTTCCGGTCCACCGGCGGCCGGCGGCTGTTCCGGATGGCCCCGCTTCATCACCACTTCGAACTCAAGGGCTGGGCCGAGACGCAGGTGGTGACAAGGTTCATGATACTGGCGGTGTTGCTCGGGCTGGTCGCGATGGCCAGCCTCAAGATAAGATGATGAAGCCGCCGACGATGTCCGATCTCGCCGGCGCGCGGGTGCTGGTGGTCGGACTCGGCCGCGCCGGTTCCGCGGCCGCGAGGTTCCTGGTTCGGGCCGGCGCGCGGGTGACGGCATACGACGACCGGGCCGGTGCAGGCCCGGCGGGTCATCCGGTCACCCGGTCACCCGGCCGTCTGGCCGCCTTCTCCCTTGCCGTCGTCAGCCCGGGCATTCCGCAGTCGCACCCGGTCCTGCGCCGGTTGCGTGCGGCGCGGGTACCGGTCGTGGACGAGTTGGACCTGGCGAGCACGTTCCTGTCCGGGTCGCTCTTCGCGGTCACCGGTACCAACGGCAAGTCAACCACCGCGGCGCTCATCGCGGCTATGCTCCGGGCCGCGGGCCGCCGGACGTTTCTCGGCGGCAACATCGCACCCGGGCGACCGCTCTCCGCGGCGGTCGGTGGGCAGGCCCGGGACTGCTACGTCGTCGAGGTCTCGTCCTTCCAGCTCGAGCGCGCGCGCTGGCTGCGGCCCGATGTCGCGCTACTGCTCAACATCACGCCGGACCACTTCGACCGGCACCGGCGACCGGTCGCCTACGCGCGCTGCAAGTACCGTCTCTTCGCAAGACAGCGACCGGGCGACCGGGCGGTGCTGAACCTCGACGACCCGCTGGTCCTGCCTGCGGCGCAGGTCGGCTTCGCCGGCCGGGAGTTCTTCACCCTCGCGCCGCGAGAGGCAGACGCCGGCGTCAGGCGGGGCTGGCTGGTCGCTCACGGCCGGCGCATTCTCCCGGCTCGGGAGGTGCGCCTGCGCGGCCGGCACAACCTGGCCAACGCGCTTGCCGCCTGCTGTGCGGTCCTGCCTGCGGGCGTCGAACCGGAGGCTGCGGCCCGGGTCCTGCGTGGGTTCGCGGGCCTGCCGCACCGGCTCGAGTTCGTGCGTTCGGTGGCCGGGGTCGCCTACATCAACAACAGCATGTGCACCAACCCGGCGGCCGGGATTCATTCACTCGAGGCGGTACGGGCGGAGGCCGGCAAGCCGGTGCTCATCACCGGCGGCCGGGGCAAGCGCCTGCCGCACGGCGAGTATCTTGATGCGGTAGCGAGACTGGCGCGGTGGGCGGTACTGACCGGTGAGAACGCGCCGGCGCTGGCCGCCGAACTGGTAGAGCGCGGCTGGAACCGGCACGAAGTCTGTCCGGAACTGGCCGATGCGGTTCGGGCCGCGGACCGGCGGGCGCGGGCACTGACCGGGAACTCGGCGCGGCCGGTCGCGGTGCTCTACTCCCCGGCGTTCGCGAGTTTCGACCAGTTCGCCGATTTCCAGGACCGGGGCCGGTCCTTCCGGCGGGAGGTGGCTCGTCTTCGGCGCTGACCGCCGCGGCGCGCGCCGGCGCCTGCCGACAGGCCCGTCGGGGAAGACTCTGCGGCTGGACCGCAGGTCCGCCACCCACTCCCGGCCGCGCCGGTCGGGCGGCAACGCGATCGCGGTCCTGCAGGCGGGCAACCCGGTGGACGCTCCCCTGCTGACCTCGGTCGTGACGCTGGTCCTCCTCGGCCTGGTCGTCGCCTACGCCACGACCTATCACCAGGGTTGGGGACATCTCCAGCAACACGGCATGCGCGTCGGGTTCGGGATTGTCGCCCTGCTGGCCGGGATGTTGATTCCGCACCGCTGGTACGCGGGCCGGGTGCGCTGGCTGGTGCTGGTACTGGGCCTGGGCCTGCTGGTCGCGACGCTGGTGCTCGGCAAGTCGGTCAAGGGCGCGGAGCGCTGGCTGGACCTGCCGTTCCTTCCTTTTCCGATTCAGCCTTCGGAGATCGCCAAGTTCGCGTTGCCGCTGTGGCTGGCCGGCCACTTCGCGGCGCTTGAAGAACAGCGCGAGCCGGATCGGAGCTTCCGGGCCTCGGTGTTGATTCCCGGGGTGGTAATGTTCACCTTCCTCGTGCCGACGATGCTCCAGCGGGCAATCGGCACGACCACGATAATGGCCGCATCGGCGATGGTAATCTTCATGCTGGCCGGGGTCCGGGCGCGCTACCTCCTGCTCCTGGCCGGGAGCGCGCTGGCGGTCGTGGGCTTGGGTATCATCGCCTTCCCGCACGGCTGGAGCCGGCTGGTCGGGTTCCTGACCGGGCGGCCCTGGCAGCAGGAGCAGTCCAGGATTGCCATCGCCCGGGGCCGGTTCTGGGGCACCTGGCTTTCCGGGAGCAAGCAAGCGGTCTACTTCGTGCCCGAGGTCCGAACCGACTTCGCGGTCGCGGCAATATGCGAGGAGTTCGGCTTCCTGGGCAGTTGTGGCGTGTTCGGACTCTACGGCCTGTTTCTCTGGCGTGGGATGCGGATCAGCCGACGCAGTACGGGCAACTTCGGCAAGTACTTCTCGGCCGGGATTGCGGTGACGATAGTCCTTTACGCAATGGTGCACATCGGTGTCGCGGTCGGGCTTCTGCCGACGACCGGCCAGCCCCTGCCGTTCGTGAGCTACGGCGGGACCGCGATGCTGGCGAATCTCTTCGCGGCCGGCGTGCTCCTGAACATCTCGCGCTTCACCGGTGTGGACGAGGGCGTGGCGAGACGGCGGAGCGTCGCGGCGATTCACGCATGAGAATGTTGATTGCGGCGGGCGGGACCGGTGGGCACATCCTGCCGGCGCTGACCCTGGCCGAGGAACTGAAGCGGCGCGGGCATGAGGTCTTCTGGGTCGGCCGCGCGGCCGGTATGGAAGCGGGCATTGTCCGCGCCCGCGACTTCGAGTTCGAGCCGATACCAGCGGCCGGTTTCGCGGGAACGGGCTTGGCC
>DSBX01000374.1 GCA_011049385.1 Caldifarciminota bacterium
GAGTGTTAGTTCATCTCTCTCTCTCTCTCTCTCTCTCTCTCTAAGCGGGCCGATTGCCGCTAATTCTGCGGCGACTGCCGCAGAATACGGCAGTCGGCCGGGTTTCGTTGGGTGTTCGGGTCGGCGGTGCGATGGCCCTGGCGGTGCATCTTCCGGACCGCCGCCGCCATAGGGGAGACGTCCCTACCAGTCAAGCGGAGATTGACAGCCCCCCCCGGGGGGAGGGGATGAACACGGACTTGACCGGGGCGGCTGGTGTGGTATCTGTTTGTCGTGAGCGGTTGTCCATTCACGACAGGAGGTGCGAGTGCTTTCCGACATTGAGATTGCCCACAGCGTCAAGTTGAAGCCCATCTGCGAGATTGTCCAGGCCCTGGGCATCGAGGATATGGACCTGGTCCTGCCCAATGGCAACTTCAAGGCGAAGCTGTCCCTGCGCCTGCTCGACCGGCTGGCGGACCGGCCGGAGGGGAAGCTGGTGCTGGTGACCGCGACGACGCCGACGAGGTACGGCGAGGGCAAGACGACCGTCTCGGTCGGGCTTTCGATGGCGCTGAACCGGCTCGGGAAGAAGTCGGCGGTGGTCCTGCGCGAGCCGTCGCTGGGCCCGGTGTTCGGCATCAAGGGTGGCGCGGCCGGCGGTGGGTTTTCCCAGGTCCTGCCGATGGAGGACATCAACCTGCATTTCACCGGCGATATCCACGCGGTCGGTGCGGCCCACAATCTGCTCGCGGCCCTGCTTGATAACTCGATTCATTTCGACAACCCGCTCCGGATTGACGAGCGGGAGATATTCTTCCCGCGGACGATGGATATGAACGACCGGGTCCTGCGGACGATGGTGGTCGGGCTGGGCGGCCGGGCGAACGGCCCGGCCCGGGAGGACGGGTTCGTCATCACCGCCGCGTCCGAGGTGATGGCCATCCTCGGGCTGTCGGCTTCGCGGCAGGAGTTGAAGGAGCGGCTGGGCCGAATCCTGGTGGCGATGAGCTATGACGACAAGCCGGTGACCGCGGAGACGCTGGGGGGCACCGGCGCGATGGCGGTGCTGTTGAAGGACGCGCTGAAGCCGAACGTGGTGCAGACCATCGAGCATACGCCCGCGTTCGTGCACGCCGGGCCGTTCGCGAACATCGCCCACGGCACCGCGAGCGTGGTGGCGACGAAGATGGCCCGGCGCTTGTCCGAGTACACCGTCATCGAGGCGGGGTTCGGGTCCGACCTCGGGGCGGAGAAGTTCGTGGATATCGTCGCGCCGGCCGCGGGCTGGCAGGTGGCGACCTGCGTGCTGGTGACGACCATCCGCGCCCTGCGCCACCAGGGCGGGGCCCGGGACGCGCGCAAGGGCAAGCTGACCGACCTGTGGCAGGGGATGAACAACCTGCTCCGCCATATCGAAATCTGCCGAACCCTGGGCCTGGAGCCGGTGGTGGCGGTGAACCGGTTCGCCGATGATTCGGAGGACGACCTGCGGCTGGTGCGGAAGTACTGCGCCGAGCACGAGGCGGCCTGCGCGGTGAGTGAGGGTTTCGCCCGCGGGAGCGAAGGTTGTGTCGAGCTGGCCGAGGCGGTGGTGCGGCAGGCCGAGGAGCGGCCGTCCGAGATTCGCCGGGTGTATGAGCTCAAGACGAGTATCGAGGAGAAGATCGAGACCGTGGCCACGAAGGTCTACGGTGCGGACCGGGTGGTGTTCACGCCCCGGGCCGAGCGCGAAATCCGGCGGGCGAAGGCGCTGGGCTTCGACCACCTGCCGGTCTGCATCGCCAAGACGCCCTCGTCGCTGTCCGACGACCCGGCGCTGGTGGGCGCGACGCGCGGGTTCCGGGTCGCGATTTCCGCGGTGAACGTCTCGGCCGGGGCCGGGTTCCTGGTGCCGGTCGCGGGCGATATGATGCTGATGCCCGGGCTGGCGAAGCGGCCCAACGCCACGGGCGTGGATATGGACGAGGACGGCCGGATTACCGGGCTGTCGTGAGGAAGGGACGGGCGTCACGGTGATGAGCGCGGCGTGCGAGGTGAGCGGCCTGGGCCGGGACTACGGCCGGCACCGGGCGCTCGACGATGTCAGCTTCACGGTCGCGCCGGGCGAGGTGTTCGGGCTCATCGGGCCGAACGGCTCGGGCAAGACGACGACGCTCCGTATCGTTGCCACGCTCCTGCGCCCGACCCGGGGCCGGGCACTGGTCTTCGGGCAGGATTCATATCAGGAGGCGCGCGCGGTGCGGCGGCTCATCAGCTACCTGCCCGAGGACGCAGGCGCGTACAAGGGGCTGACCGGCAGGCAGTACCTTGAGTTCATGGCGACGTTCTATGAGGGAGAGGGTTCGGCGGGGCAGGCGGGGCGGAGCCGGGTGGAGATAGTGGCCCGGGCCGAGGAGATCTGCGGGCTGGGCGAGCGACTGAAGAGCAAGGTCAAGACCTATTCCAAGGGGATGACCCGTAAGCTCCTGCTCGCCCGGGCGCTGGCGACCGGGCCCCGGCTGGCGATTCTCGACGAGCCGACTTCCGGGCTGGACGTAGCCAGTTCGATTGACGTCCGCAACCGGGTGCGGGAGTATGCCCGGCAGGGGACTTCGTTTCTCATTTCTTCTCATAACATGCTGGAAGTGGAGTTCTTGTGCGACCGGGTCGTGCTGTTGTTTGACGGCCGGGTGGTGGAGCAGGGGACGCCGGCCGGGCTGAAAGAGAAGTATGCCTGCCCGAACCTGGAGGAGGTCTTCCTGAGGGTGACGCGATGAAGACACTGCTGAACGTGGTGGTGAAGGAGGCGCGCGAGCTGTTCACGCCCCATGCGCTCGCGCCGATGCTGATCGTGCTGGTGATTTACGGGGTCATCGGCCGGGCCATTCGGAGCGAGCGGGAGAAGCAGTCCGGGCCCCAGGCGGTGCTGTTGGTGGACCGGGATGAGTCCGGCTTCGGTGCGACGGTGAGCCGGGTGCTGGACCAAAGCGGGTTCATCGTCCTCCCGGCCGGGACCGACACCGAGGCGGCGCTGGCGCTGGCCCGCGAGGATGACGTGGCGTGGGTGGTGGTCGTACCGGAGGGAACCGGCGCGGCGGTCGCCGCCCGCGCGGACGCGGAGCTTGAGACCTACGGCGTGTTCCAGGGGTTCTCGGTTGCCCAGATGGTGAAGGGCGCGCAGGTGCGCGGTTTGCTTCAGGCGCTGAACGATGAGCTGTTGCGCGAGCGCGTGCGCGAGGCCTGGCCCGGCGAGGACCCGGTGCGGATGATGCGGGCGCTCTCGGTGCGGCCGCACGTGGTGGTGCGCGAGCGGGTCGCGGAGGGCGGGCCGGAACTGCTGGGCGAACTGGTGATGGCGCAGACGTTCCTGATACCGGTGGTGCTGTTGATGGTCATCATCATCGCCAGCCAGATGATTGCCGCCTCGGTCGGCCAGGAGAAGGAGAACAAGACGTTGGAGACCCTCTTGACCGTGCCGGTGAGCCGGCTGACGCTGGTCGCGGGGAAGATGCTGGGCGCGGCGCTGTTCGCGCTCGTCGCCTCGGCGATGTTCATGGCCGCGATGGCGTCCTATATGGGCGCCTTCGCGCCGGAGGCGACCGGCGCCGGCGCGGCCCTGCTCGCCGAACTCGGGCTCCGGCTGGGCTGGACGTCGTGGTTCCTGCTCGGGCTGGTGCTGTTCCTTTCGGTGCTCTGTGCGCTGGGGCTGGTGACGGTGCTGGCCGCTTTCGCCGACGACGCGCGAAGCGCCCAGCTCGCGACGACACCGGTGATGGTGCTGGTGATGTTGCCGTTCTTCCTTACCACCTTCTTCGACATCCAGGTCGCATCAACCGCGGTGCGGGTGCTGGTCTACGCCCAGCCGTTCTCGTACCCGTTCCTGGTGCCGAGGGCGCTCTTGTTCGGTGAGTACGCAGTGGTCTGGGGCGGGCTGGCCTTCCTGGCCGTCTTCGCCGCGCTGATGGTGTTCATCGCCGCGAAGCTGTACTCGGGGGACCGGATTCTGACCGCCCGGCTCAGCCTGCGCCGCCGCTGATTGCGGACGAAAAAACAGCGGGACCGCGGCTGGTGAGCGCCGTGGCCCCGCTGTCAAACCCCGTATGCGACCCAATCTCCAATCTGTCCCAAACATAAGCAAGAATCGTGCCGCAAATGCATTCCGACGTGCGGTTCGGTCGGGTACACAATATCAATGACTTAACGGTTTTCAGGGCGATTTCCGGCGGTCGCGTGGGCCTTCTGACTGCCGTATTCTGCGGCAGTGCCCGCAGATTTAGTCGGCAGAGGCGGGTTTCGGGTCAGATGGGGTGAAGCGTTCTGCCGGGGCCGGCGTCTAAAATAGTGTAGTACACCGTAGTTGACAGCTTATCTGTTCCTGATACTCCTGCCGGCGATTGCGCCGGCGCAGGTTTCCGGCACCGTTGTTGACGGTTTGTCCGGTCTGCCGTTGCCGGCGGCGAATGTCGTCCTCCTCGGTACGCGAACCGGTGTCGCGGCCGACCTGGAGGGCGGTTTCCTCATCCGGGGTCTCAACCCGGGCCGGTACCGCCTCGTCGCCAGCCATGTCAGCTTCCTGCCCGAGACTCTCGAGGTCGCACTGGCCGAAGGCGGCGGTGCGCGGCTTTCGTTCCGGCTCGCGCCCGCGCCGCTGGCCCTGCCCGAGGTCAAGGTCAGCGCGGGCCGGGTCGGCAGGGGAGAAGTGGTGACGAAGCGGGAAATCAGCGCTGAGGACCTGCGCGACCGGGCGGGCGGGTTCATCCAGGACCCGGTGCGCTCGCTTTCGTTCCTGCCCGGCGTGTCGCACACCGCGCGCGGGGAGTGGAGCGGGCAGTACGTGGTCCGGGGCGGCGACCCGGACGAGAGCCGGATCTGGTTCGACAACGTGGAACTGCTCTGGCCCTACCACCTGCTCGGGTTCAGCTCGATGATAAACGCCGACGTCGTCGCGGGGATGGAGTTCTACCCGACCGCGTTCCCGGCCCGCTACGGCGGGGCGCTGTCCAGCGTGACCGTCATCCGGCCCCGCGACACCGGGCCGGCCGAGGGCACGTTCGCCTACGACCCGATGAACCTGAAGGCGAGCTACGCCGGCAGGCTTGACGAGGTCGAGGTCGCGGCCTCCCTGCGCCGGACCTTCTACCACGTTCAGTTCGGGCCGACCGGCTCGGGCCGCGACAACCAGCCGAGCTACACCGATTACCTGGTCCGGCTGGGCCTGCCGCTGGGCCGCGAGCACCGGGCCCGGTTGATGCTCATCGGCGGCTCGGACCGGATTCTCACCGACCTGCGCGGGACCGCGACCGACATCACCGAGCAGGGCCGGACCGCGGCGGTGATGCTCGAATCCGATTTCGGCCGGTTCCGCTCCGAGGTGACCGGCTGGTACGGAGACCACGAGTTCGGCCTCGAACCGACACGCTGGCAGGGCCGGGGCGGCACCGCCGAGCGCGAGGTCGGCCTGCGGCTGGCGGCGGCGACCGGTTTCGGCGGGGTTGACGTTTCGGGCGGGGTGCAGGCGGGCCGGGCGACATTCGCGGGCAACCTGCTCGAGCGCGACGGGTTCGGCCGGAACGACCTGATTGCCGCGGGCTGGCTGGATGCGCGGCTCGGGCTCGGGCCGCGCGCGGCGCTCGATTGCGGGGTGCGGTTCGAGGAGGTGCGCTGGGTGCGGGACCGGGCGCTCGACCCGCGGGCGGTGGCGAGTTACCGGCTCGGGCCGGGCGCGGAGGTCCGCGCCGGCTGGCGCCGGGTGCACCAGCACCCGTACAGCTTCCTGCGCCGGAGCGTGGCCGGCATCGTCTTCGACAACGAGTACGCGCTCTACGAGACCTTCCGGGCCGGGGAACTGCTCGCCAAGTCCGCGGACCATTATTCCGTCGCCGGCGAGTTCGAACTGGGCGGTCTGGCCCGGTTCGACATCGAGGCCTACCGCAAAGACTACTCGAACCTGCCGAGCTGGCGGGAGGATTCGCCGGGCGGGCGGTTCGACTACGGCTCCGCCGGGTACGGCCGGGCGGACGGGTTCGAGGCGGTGCTCGCGGCCCGGCCGGTAGACGGCTACAGCGGGCAGGTCACCTACGGCTTGGCCTGGTCCCGCAAACAGCAGGGCGCGGACACGATGGCCTACTGGGACGAGTACGACCGCCGGCACGCGGTCAACCTCACCGCGATGAAGGAGTGGCCGGGCGACTGGCGTCTGACCGCGACCTTCAATCTCCACACCGGCTCGCCCTACACCCCGCTCATCCACTACCGCGAACGGCGCGAGGTCGGCGGCTCGGACCTGGGTCGCGGCGGCGCGGGCCACGTGGTCCGGGGCGAGAAGAACTCGCTCCGGGTGCCGACCTACCACCGGCTCGACCTCAAGATCCAGAAGGAACTCGCGCACCTGCCGCTCAAGCCGTTCTTCTACATCGAGGTGCTGAATGTCTACAACCGGGAGAACGTCTATCACCTGGTGCAGTTCGAGACCCGCAACGGCGACATCCGTACCGGTCGTTTCACCGGCATCCAGTTCATCCCGCTCATCGGGATGGGCGGAAGGTTCTAGCCCGGCAGGGCGGGGCCGGTCCCCGGCCGGCTTGACACCGGCGCTCAGCCGGCAAGAATGGGTCGTGAAACTCCACCATCTCATCATCCTGTCATTCGCGGTGCCGGCGCTTGCGGCCGGCTGTCGCGGCACCGCGACGCTCCAGCCGGTCCCGGTCGAGCCCGAGCTCGCACCGGTGCGGATGCTGGTGCTTGCGGCACCGGCGGCCGCCATCTGCGCGGACGGCCCGGACCTGCTCGTGCTCGAGGCTTCGGGCGCGCGGGTCCTGCGTTTCGATTCGACCTTCGCGGCGGTCGAGACCATCCCGCTCACCGAGCGCGTCGTCGGCCCGCGCGGCATCGCCGCAGATCGGTTCTACGTCTACGTCCACGACGACCGCACGCTCTACCGCCTGCTCAAGGACAACCCGGTGCGGGTGACCTGGATGCACGGGGTTCGGCCGGTCGGGCTGGCCGCCTACGCGCCGGGCGAGATGCTCATCAGCGACGGCGAGCGGGCGGCAATCTGGCACAAGGCGCTGTTCAGCGAGAGCCGGCGCTTCCTGGACGCGGCGGAGCTGGCGCGGCCGGGCGCGCTGGCCGCCCTGCCCGAGGGCATGTTCGCCGCGCTCAGCGGCGGGACCGGTGTCGCGCGGTTCAACCGGGCCGGGATCGTCGTGAGCCGGCAGGAGCTGGCCGAGCCGGTTGACCTGATGGCCGCGGACCGGCAGGGCGGCCTCTACCTTGCCCGGAGCGGCCGGCCCGAGGTCATCCACCTGCCGTCCGACGGACGCGGCTTCCGGTACGGGTTCGGGGCCGGGCCGGAGCCGGCCGGGCTGGCGGCCCTGCCCGCCGGTATCGCGGTGCTCGACCGCGACGCCCGGGTACTGCTCTACCGCCTGCCTTGACCCCGGTAACCGGCGGGCCGGCAAGGTTTCTCTTCCTGCTGGGCGCGGTCTTCCTCGCCGCCGGGAGCGTGCCGGCCGGTCGCCGGGCGCAGGTCCTGGTCGCGGACGGTCTGAGCGCGGTCTACCCGGTCGAGTTTCCGCTCGCCCTGGTCGGGACCGACTCGGTCGAGATTGACGGCCGACGGCTCGGCCCGGACGAGTACGCTCTCGACCTCGAGCGCGGGCTCCTGCTGTTCCGCCGCCGCCCGCCGCACCGGTCGGTCATCCGTGTCAGTTGCGCGACCCTGCCGCCGGCGGTGCCGGCTTCCTTTCGCCGCTACCGGCCGGTGCCGGCTGAGCCGGAAGCGGGCGCGGCGCTGGAGCCGGTCTTCGCCCCGGTTGACACCGCGCCGGTCGCGCTCGGGGACCTGGCCATCGGCGGGAGCAAGACCATCGGCGTCACCATCGGCGGGCCCGAAGGGTCGGGGTTGAACCAGGCGACCCGGCTGGCGGTGAGCGGGATGGTCGAAGGCGTCCGGGTGGACGCCGAGCTGTCGGACCAGAGCTCGCCGATTCCGCCCGAGGGCACGACGCTGGAGATTGACGAACTGGACCTGATCCGGATTGACGTCGCGGCGAAGGACTGGCGGGGCCGGTTCGGCGACGTCGAGTTCCGCCTGCCGACCGCCGGCTTCGGGACGGTCGAGCGGCGGGTCGTGGGTGGGCTGGTGAGCGGCGAGCTGGGGCCGGTCGGGGCCCGGCTCGGCTACGCCCGGCCCCGCGGCCGGTACGGCCGGACGGTGCTTGCCGGTATGGACGGAGTCCAGGGGCCGTACCAGCTCGGGCCCGGGGGCGGGAGCGCGATGCTGGTGCCGGGCAGTGAGGCGGTCCACCTCGATGGCCGGCGCCTGACCCGGGGCTGGGACGAGGACTACACGGTGGACTACTCGACCGGCGAACTGGTGTTCACCGGCCGGCACGTCATCACCCGTTTCAGCCGGATTGAAGCCGGCTACCAGTACGTGGTCGAGGCCTGGGAGCGGAGCGACGTCATCGGCGGGGTGAGTTTCCTGCCCGGCGGACTCCGGGTGGCGGCCGACTACTACGGTGAGAGCGACGACCCCCTGCGCAGCAGCCGCTACGAGCTGAGCGCCGACGAGCGCGAGTACCTGGCCGGCATCGGCGCCGACACGGCGCGGGCCTGGCTCGAGGGCGGGATCCGGGTCGGTGCCGGAGAGGGCGACTACGAGCTCGAGAACGGCCGCTACCGCTACGTCGGCGAGGGACAGGGCGATTACCGGGTGTTGTTCACCTTTGTCGGCGATTCGAGCGGAGAATACGTCTTCGACGACAGCATCGCCGCCCACCGTTACGCCGGTGCGGGCGCCGGGGACTACGTCGCCGCGTACCGGGTCGAACTGCCGGGCCGAAGCGAGCTGGGCCGGGTCGAGTTCGACTACCGGCCGGGCCCGTTCCGGCTCGGGCTGGCCGGTATCGGCCGGCGCAGTCTACTCAACCTCTTCGCCGACGGCGGCGCGCCGGAGTTCGGCGGCGCGGCCGCGGGCTGGGCCGGGTGGACGGGCGAGCGGAGCGAACTGCGCTACCAGGGCCGAGCGTTCCTGCCCGGTTTCGTCCAGCCGGGCGGCGATTCGCTGGTGGACGTCGAATACCGCTGGGGCGGGCTGGAGCAGGAGCGGGTGCGCCTGGTCAACGAACTCACCGGCCGGCAGGAACTGCGCGACTGGCTCGAGGTCGGCGTGGACCTGGGGCTCCTGCACACCTTCGACGACAGCCGGCTGGCCCGCTGTCTGGGCCGGATCCGGGCCGGGC
>DSBX01000350.1 GCA_011049385.1 Caldifarciminota bacterium
AACATGAAGATTTCGCGTGTAAAATGGCCATACACGCGAATTGTACGCAAAATCCGCCCCAACCTGCTGATGTTCATAGAGATATAGAACTCGGTTTCAACAGAATTGTTGCACACTACCCGAAATTGCGGTTGCCGGGCCAGGCGGTTCGACGGAGACGGGAGCGCGGCCGGTTCAGTCTTCGTCGGGCATTTCGAGCGCCTGCCGGATGACGTCCGGGGTGAAGCCCCGGCGGGCGAGCATCGCGTAGAGTCGGCGCCGGAGCACTTCCGGTTCGAGCCGGGCGTGACGCCGGCGGTACTTGGCCGCGAGTTCGCGGGCGACTTCGAGCTCGTCCGGCGCTTCGGCCAGCGCGGCCTCGATGGTCTTGCGCTCGACGCCGCGCTTCATCAGTTCGCCCCGGACGTTCCACTTGCCCTTCCGGCCGATGGTGACCCGGTCCCGGGTGAAGTCGCGGGCGTATTGTTCGTCGTCGAGGAGCTTGAGTTCGCGCAGGCGGGCCATCGCCGCGGCGACGATGTCGGGCGCGAAGCCCTTGCGGGCAAGCCGTTCCTGCATTTCTTTCTCGGTGCGGGCGCGATAGGAGAGGAGCAGGGCGGCGTATTCCTTGGCGCGGGAGAGTTGTTCGTCGCGGACGATGCGCTCGACGTCGGCCTCGGTGAGTTCCGCACCGGGCGCGAGCTCGAGCCGGCTGACGGTCTTCTCGTCGAGCGAGAAGGCGTACGCGCCGTCGAGGAAGACCGAGACCCGGCGCTTACTTCTTCTTTGCGGCTCGAGCCGCGTCAGCTTCATCGCTCGCCGCGGGCGCGGCCTTGCGCGGTTGCGGGATGCCGAGCTTTTCGTACAGCGTCCGTTCGGCCGCAAGCCGGTCCTCTTCGTTCTCCTCGAGAAAGGTGATGGCCGCGTCCCGGCCCTGGCCGATGCGTTTGTCGCCGAAGGCGTACCAGGAGCCGGACTTGCTGAAGATCTCGTGTTCGACGCCGATGTCAACCAGCTCGCCCAGCCGGGAGACGCCCTTGCCGTAGATGATGTCGAACTCGGTGGTCCTGAACGGCGGCGCGACCTTGTTCTTGACCACCCGCACCCGGGTCCGGTTGCCGATGACCTCGTCACCCTTCTTGATGGCCGCAATCCGGCGGACGTCAATCCGCATTGTGGTGTAGAACTTGAGGGCAAGGCCGCCCGGGGTCGTCTCGGGACTGCCGAACATCACGCCGATCTTGTGCCGGAGCTGGTTGGTGAAGACCGCGCAGGTGCCGGACCGGCTGGTCACGCCGGAGAGCTTGCGCAGTGCCTGCGACATCAGCCGGGCCTGGACCCCGACGAAAGCGTCGCCCATCTCGCCCTCGATTTCGGCCCGGGGGACGAGCGCGGCGACCGAGTCAATGACGAAGAGGTCGAGCCCGCCCGAGCGGGTGAGAATCTCCGCGATTTCGAGCGCCTGCTCGCCCGAGTCGGGCTGGGAGACGAGGAGCTTGTCGAGGTCAACGCCGAGGGCCTGGGCGTAGGTCGGGTCGAGCGCGTGCTCGGCGTCAATGAAGGCGGCCTGGCCGCCGAGCTTCTGGCATTCGGCGATAATCTGGAGACCAATCGTCGTCTTGCCCGATGCCTCGGGTCCGAAGATCTCGATGAACCTTCCCCGCGCGACGCCGCCGATGCCGAGCGCGGCGTCGAGCCCGATACTGCCGGTCGGGATGGCGTCGAGCTTGACCGCGGCCTGCCCGTCGCCGAGCGACATTACCGAGCCCTTGCCGAACTGCTTCTCAATCTGGCCGAGCGCGTTGCTCAGCGCTTTCTGCCGGTCGTCACTGGACATCAATGCCTCCAATCGTCGTTACGGTAATGGCTGTGCACGGTGCAGTATCATAGAGCCGGGGCCGGGCCGGTCAAGGCCGGGGCGCGGCGAGGGCTCTGCGTTCGAGGTCGTAGAGCCGGAAGCGGGCGGCCTTGAACTTCACGGCCAGGCGCGGCTCGTCAATCTTGAGCAGTTCTTCGAGCACGCGGCAGGATTCCTCACAGCGCTTGAAGTTGGCGGCGAGGACATCATCGAGACTGCGGCGCTTCGTCCGGTCGAAACGGTCGGCGCGGCCCGGGTCGGTTTCGCTGGCGCGCCGGGCGATGACCTGCCGCCGGAGCACCCGGACATCCGCACCGACCTTTGTGCGCAGGGCCCGGATACTGCGGAGCAGGCCGCGCTGTGCGGGCAGTCGCCCCGGGGGCGAATCCGGCCCGAACCGGACCACGTCTTCGACCACCTTCAGGCCCTCGGTGAGCCGGTTGAGGTTCACGTCCACAATGCGGGCGGTGCGGCTGTCCATCAGCTCAGCTTAGCCCGCGGGGAGAGCCGTGCAAGCCGCTTGGTCTAAGGCGGTACGATGCGGTGCTAGCCGCCGCAGCAGCAGGAGTCGGGCTTCTTCGGCGTATCGTCCGGCTTGCGGACCAGCAGGGGTTTGCCGGTGCCGGCGCAGGTGATGACGCATTCTTCCTTGCAGTCGCAGGCCTTGGTGACGGTCAGTTCCAGCCCGTAGTCCGGGCAGTAGACGATGTCACCGAGTTCGAACTTGCTCATCGGTTACTCCTTGCAAGGACCGGTCGTGTTTGAGGGCAAAGTTGTCAGCGGGCGAGGATGAGCCGGTACGACGCTTCCCGGCCGGCTTCGGTCACCCGGCAGAAGTAGACGCCCGGGCCGAGATGAGCGAGGTCGTTCAGCCCCGGCGCGAGCCGAGCTACCCGACGGCCGGCGGCATCGAGCAGGAACGCGGGAGCCTGGTCCGGGCCGAGGTTGAGCATCCCCCGCATCACGGTCGGGCCGCAGGCCGGGGTGAGCGGTTCCGCGCCTGGCGTCTCCCGGGTGCCGAGCGGCAGGGGAATCAGTGCGTAGGCGCCGACCCAGGAGCCTTCGGGAATCTCGATCGGGACGTCCCAACAGCGGGAGATGTAGTTGCCTTCGCCATCCTCGATGGAGAACCGCTCGATGGTGCCTTCGATGCCGTCGCGGACACCGTCGAAGCAGTTGAGGAACAGCGAGTCCGCGCCGGTTTCGACCAGCAGGGATTCGGCGTCGGTCAGGTCGAACACGAGGTCGTGATCCGGGAACGGGACGTCGGCGCCGGCCCAGCGCCAGGGCCGGAGGTCGCGCCGGTAGAGCGGCATCGCCCGCGGCCCGACCACGAAGCGCATCCCGACCTTCTCGCGCGAGCCGTGCGCGACCCGCAGTCGGCCGAGCAGCGTCGGTTCGTAGCCGATGCGGTCGGTCGCGTAGGCGGCGGCGCGTGCGCTGAGCCCGGTGTCCATCACCGCGACGTAGGACATCCAGAAGTAGCCGGCGTCGCCCCAGCCCGTGCCCCAGGAGTTGGCGATGCGGAACGCGCCCGGGCCGTCGTTGGTCGTCAGCGTGTCGCAGTAGCCGACAAAGGTCACCGCGTGCCCGCCGCGGTTGGTGCCGTAGCGGTCGGCGACGGTGTAGATGTTGTCGAAGTTGCGGATGTTGTCGAAGTTGGAGTAGACCGCGATGCCGAGGGTGGCGGTCTCGCCGTTGGCGAGCCGCTGGCGGAGCAGGTTGACGCCGATGGTATCGGTGAGGCTGATGGTGTGGCGGCTCTCGGCCCGGAAGGGAAGCGCGCGGGCCATCGCGGTGTCGGTGGGCCAGGCGGTGTGGTTCCAGTCCCGGTAGGGCATATCCACGAGGTTGGCACAGCCCTGGCCGATGAGCAGGTCCATCGCGTCGGAGAAGGAGGAGCCCCGGTCCACGCCGCCGTTGATCTGGTTGTAGATGAACGCCGGGCTGAACTGGTTTTCCCGCTCGTTGACGTCCCAGCCGTGCTCGAGCCACTCGGTATGGGTCTTGTGGTAGTACCCGACCGCCCAGGCGGTGCAGGAGCCCTGCCGGCCCTGGTTGCCGACCGGCGGCATCTCGGGCGACAGGTCAACGTGGACGACGGTGTCCACCGAGGCGCGTCCGGGCAGGACATCCACCTGCTGGACCTGTACCCAGCCCGGCGCGGCGAAGTCTTCCGGTATCCAGCCGAGACCGTATTGACTGTAGTCCTCGGCCGGCGTCGGAAGGGCAATCAGCAACAGGCTCAGGACGGCGTATCGGTAAGGGCGGCAGTTCATATTGACCTCCTGCGGGCGACAGCCGGTTCCGGCATGCGAACCGGCTGTCCCGGTATTCTTCGTACCAGTATAGACTCCGTCCGTCGGCGTGCAAGCGGGGACGGGTCAGAAGCTCAGCTTGAGCCCGGCGAGGAACCACCTTCCCCGGGTCGGGCCCCAGAGCGGAACCTCCTGGGCGATCCATTCGTCCTGGACGAAGTCGGTCAGGTTGTTGGCCGAGACGAACGCTTCGTAGCCGACCCCGGCATCCGGCCCGCCGCCCCAGCGCTTCGCCAGCCGGGCGTGCCAGAGCGCGTGGTTGGGTGACATCGGGCCCTCGACGAGGTGCTCGCCGTGCCGGCGCTGAGTCGGCATCCCGCCGACGAACTCGCCGCTCAAGCTCGCGCTCAGGCCGAGCCGGGCGAGGTTGTAGCCTGCGGTCCAACTCGCGGCGTGGCGCGAGCGGTAGGGCAGGGCCCGGCCGGTTTCCGCGTCCTGCGCGTCTAGCAGGGAGTAGCCGGCCCGGAGCAGGAGCCCGGGCAACGGCCGGAACGCCGCACCCAGGTTGACGCCGCGGGTCATCACCTCGCCGCGGTTGAACTGCCGGTACTGCCGGACGTTGCGAGCCGTGTCCAGCCCCACCATCGAATCGGTCACCATATCGAACAGGCGGTTGTGGAACAACCCGACCGAGAACGAGTAGTCCGCCCGGCTCAGCTCCGCGCTCAACTGGGCGTTGCGCGACCGTTCCGGGGCGAGGTCCGGGTTCTGAATCAGCTCTACCAGTTCCCGGCCCGCGCAGAACTGGGCCAGCTTCGAGTACAGGCTCGGCGCGCGGAAGCCGGTGCCGTACGAACCGCGCAGCCGGACGTGCGTGGTCGGCGCGTACATCACCGCCGCGCCGGGCATGAACCGGGTACCGAAGCGCGAGAACCGTTCCAGCCGGCCGGTGCCGATCACGGTCACCGGGCCCAGCGACAGTTCGTCTTCGGCCACCAGCCCGAGCCGGGACTGGGTCCGCGCCTGCGGACTGGTGTTCTCGGTCAGGCGTTCGTGCCGGCCGGACAGCGTGACCGACAGTCGCTGGTTGAAAGGCAGTTGCCCGGCATACTGCAGGTCGCCGTAGCCGACTTCCTCGAAGGCGTCCAGCCACCGTTCCTGCGTGAACACCCGTTGTCGGTAGCCGGACCATGACCCCCGACCGGTGAGCAGGCTCGCCGCGCCCGCCTGCCAGCGCAGGACCGCCATCGGCCCCCAGCTCGCGATGTTCGGATTCTCCAGCAAGCCGGTGTCCGAGCGGCCGGCGACCCGGTCCATCGCCCCGCCCCGGCGCTCATCGGTCCAGGAGTAGCCGGACAGGGTCAGGTCGAGCCGCTCGTGCAGACGGGCCAGCAGGCGCGCCGAAACGCCGGTCTGGGTCGAGGCCGGGAAGTCCGACACGCCGTCGCCGTCAATGTCCGACGCCCCGGTCTGGCGCCGGCTCAGGGTCGCGCTGGCGTCGAGCCGGTCGAGCTTCGCGTCTACCCCGGCCTGGACGCGCTGGTTGCCGAAACTGCCCGCCTCGAGTTGGCCCATCCCTCCGGTCCGTCTCACCGCGCTCGGCACGACGTTGACCACCCCGCCGAACGCCTCGCCGCCGTAGGTCAGCCCGCCCGCACCGGTCGCGATTTCCACCCGCTCGACCCCGGTTACCGGCACGTGCGCGAGTCCGTAACTGCCGAGGTCGGCCAGGCCCGGCATGCCGTCGAGCAGGACGGTCGTGTACTTACCGTCCAGGCCCTGGAGCTGGATCTCGCCCGACCCGCTCACCGGACAGCAGGCCGCGATCGTTACCCCGGGCTCGGCCCGGAGCGCGTCCTGGATGTTGTCCGCGCCCCTCTCTTCGATGTCGCGGCGGGTTACGACCCGGGTCGGCGCGACCCGGTCACCCAGGTTACGGACCGGGGCTTCGGCCCGGGCGTCAATCGGCGCCACGTCAATCCGCGCCGGCCGGAGCCGGAAGTCCAGCACCGCCGGTTGGCCGCGCAGGCTGACTCGGCTGGTTTCGGTTCCATAGCCGACCGCCGAGGCGGTCACCTCGTATTCGCCGGCCGGGATGTCTGTTACTGCATAGCGGCCGGCACTGTCGGCCGCGGCCCCGAGCCCGGAGCCTTCGAGCACCACGTTTGCCCACGGCACCGGGTTGCCGGTCCCGGCTTCGAACACCCGGCCGGTGAGTCGTCCGGCCCGGGCCATCCCGGCCGGCTCGGCAATCAGCCCGAGCAGGAACGCTTCGGTCTCAACCAGTTGCTGGGCGGTCGTGAACGGCGCCGGGATGAAGGCGAGCACCGGCACCCGGTCGCAAGCGATACGGGTCATCACGTCGGTGCCGAGCGCGACCTGTGGATTGAGGACCTCGCGGCGCTTGCTGACCCGGCCGCTCTCCGTGTCAACCGCGGCCAGGGACAGCGAAGTCGTGCCAAAATCAACTGCCAGGGACCGACCGCCTGACCGCCGGGCCGAGCCGGTCGGTCACTTCGTCCTTGCCCGAGTGAATCTGCTCGGACATCACCGCTTCCCACAAGAGACCGCCCGGGCCGTCATACACGTCCTGGACGTCCTTGCCGGTATAGTCGTATCGTTTCGGCATCAGGTCTCCTTTGCGGTTGAGGTCATTTCGGCGCCCTCGGCACCTGCCGCGCCCGCCGCTTCGGTGGTATAGAACAGCTTGCAGAAGCAGTGACCGTCGGCCGCGATTTCTTCGGTCAGCGTCGGGCAGGGACAGACCGTATCTTTCGCCGGGTCGAGCGGGTGCGACTGCTTGCACGGGCAGTAGTATTTGCCGTGCTCGGCGTGGTTCTTCGCCAGCAGGGTTGCGACCTTGAGTGCGCGTTCCCGGTTCGGGTTCAAGACCAGGCCGAGTTTGTCTGCGACCCGGCGCGCGCGCTCGAGATTGACGCGGTCATTGTCCGATAGCTCCATGGTTGCCTCCCCCCTTACTGCGCGATAACCCAAAAGGCCAGCCCGGCGGTGAACGGCGCAATCACCCCGCCTCGCGACAAAGCCTGAAGCGGCAGGCAGACCTTGGGTCGGACCGAGAGTATCGGCACCGGCTTCCAGACCGCGCCGAACTGGGCGATGTGCCGGTCCTGCTCGGTCTTCTCGACCACGGCGCCGTTGACCTCGGTCCGCGCCCGCATCGTCCCGACCAGCGAGGTCCAGAGTTGGAACGTCTTCGTGAAGTCGTAGTCGAACTTGGCGACGTACTCGAACATATTGCCGACCCTGGTCGTGTCATTGGTTTTACCGTTCAGCCAGTAGGCGGCGCGCAGGTGGGTGATAGCCGAGCCGAACCGCTTGGTGCCGATGAGGCCGGCCGCGCCGGCGAACTTGCCGTAGCCGATCAGCGGCCGGGCGTCCTGGTCCGCGGTCGGGAACGCAACTGCGGCGGCCCCGGTCAGGGCGAACGGGGCTTTCGGCCCGGTAAGCAGGGCATAGCGCGTCTGGAGCTCGATGTCGCCGACCCCGAACGAATTCAGCGTGTCACGGCTCCGGCTCGCCAGCGGCGCCATCATGAGCATTTCCCAGCGCTTGAGCGGCGCGAACCCGGCTATCAGGGTGCCGCTCAGGGTCGTCACCTTCTGGGGGTCGGTCTGGTCTTTCCATTCGCCATCTGCCCAGGACCAGCTCTTCGCGGTCTGGCTGTAGCCGAGGTCAAGCTCGGCCAGGAACTGCATAGGCTTCAGTGTGCCGGCGCCGCGGCCGATGAGCGGGGTCGCGGACACGCTAGCGGACACAGCAAGCACTGCCAGGAGAAGCAGGCTTCTCTTCATCTCGGTCTCCTTCTTGGTTTGCTGACTCCTCGGTCTCTCCCGGACGGGTGATTTCTTCCAGCACCGCCCGGATATCAAGTAGCACCCGGACGTACCCGGGGGCGATACGGTCGCGGGAATGAGGCAGGTCCACCCGGAAGTCGCCCGCAATCCGCGACGGCCGGTCGGCGAGCACGAGCACCCGCTCGCCCAGGTACACCGCCTCGTCTATGTTGTGGGTCACGAACACTACCGTCGTGCCGGTACGCCGCCAGACCGCCAGCAGTTCGTCCTGCAACCGGTGCCGGGTGCGTTCGTCGAGCGCGCCGAACGGCTCGTCCATCAGCAGGAGCGCCGGGTCGGTCGCGAGCGAACGTGCGATTGCTACCCGCTGCTGCATTCCGCCCGAGAGTTCCCAGGTCCGGCTGTGCGCGAAACGGGTGAGCCCGACCAACTCAATCAACTCCCGGGCCCGCTCCCGGCGTTCCTGCCGTGGCACCCCGCGCATCTCAAGCCCGAATGCGACATTGTCAAGCACGTTCCGCCACGGGAACAGCGCGTACTGCTGGAACACCATCCCGGCATCAGGCCGCGGGCCGTCCACCGGCCGGTTGCCGATTGTGACACCGCCCGCGGTCGGACTCTCAAGGCCGGCGATGATGCGGAGCAAGGTGGTCTTGCCGCAGCCGGTCGGCCCGGCGAGGCAGACGAAACTGCCCGGCGCGATGTCGAGGTTGATGTTCTCAAGCGCCCGGACCTCGCCGTCCCGGGTCGAAAACAGCTTGCTCAACCCGCGGATGGCGATACCGGTCGCGCTCATCCCGCCCTCCGCTGCCAGCGCGTCAAGGGCCGGCCGATGCGCGCGAGCCCCCAGGACAGCAGGGCGCCGACGACGCCGATGAGAATCATCCCGCTGATGAGCACGTCCATCTCCGCGAGCTGGTAGGCGTAGATCATCAGGTAGCCGATGCCCGCATCCGAGCCGGGCAGCATCTCGGCCGCAACGATGACGAACCAGGCCACCCCGAGCCCGAGCCGTAGCCCGGTGAATATCGAAGGCAGGGCCGCGGGCAGGACGACCTTGCGGAATATCTGCCCCGGCTTCGCGCCGAGGGTCCGCGCCGACTCGATGTGCACGTCGCGCACGCCCAGCACACCATCGAGGGTGTTTACCAGAATCGGGAAGAACGCGCCGTAGAACAGGATGAACAGCATCCCGACCTGGACGGTGTCGAGAACCGTGTTCGAGT
>DSBX01000351.1 GCA_011049385.1 Caldifarciminota bacterium
ATCCCAAACTGACTGGAACAATTATACTCCCTCCGCCGGGCCGGTCAACCTCGCGCTTGACTGGCAGGGACGTCTCCCCTATGGCGGCGGCGGTCCGGAAAAGGGATCTCTCCACTCCGGTCGAGATGACGGAAAGCCTTGGCGTCCGTCGGCGGCTGGTGGCCCGGGCCCGGACGGATGGCCGCGTCAGGCTTTGTCTTCGCGGTTGTAGACGACGCGGCGCGGGAAGGGTATCTCGACCCCTTCCGCATCGAAGGTCTTTTTCAGCATCAGCCGGAGCTCGCGCTCGGCACCCCAGTTGTGCGGGGGGCGGACCGTCACGACGACCCGGATCGTCACCCCGGAGTCACCGAGGCTGAGCAGGCCTTGTACTTCCGGCGGCGCAAGCGCGATGTCGGAGTGCTCGGCATACCAGCGGTCGGCCGCTTTCTGGGCAATCTGCATCCCGCGCTCCGGGTCCTGTTCGTAGGCAAGGTCCACCGTCGCTATCGCCCGCATCCATTCGCGGGTCTTGTTGCCGAAGCGGGTAAGCTCGCCGTTGGGTATCGTGTGCAGTGTTCCGTCGTAGGAGCGCACCTGCGTGCGCCGGATGCCGATGAACTCGACCGTGCCGGCGACGTCGCCGACAGCAATGATATCGCCGACGTTGACCGCGTCCTCGAAGAGCAGGAAGAACCCGGCCAGGAAGTCGCGCACCAGCGTCTGCGCACCGAAGCCGATGGCAAGACCGACCACACCGGCCCCGGCCAGGATGGCCGCGAAGTCAACCCCGAGAATCCGCAGTACGGTGACCAGCGCACCGAAGAAGAAGACATAGTAGACGAGACTGCGCAGGACCGTCATCGCAGTGCGGGCGCTGGGCTTCTGCGCGAGGCGTGACCGCCCGAGCATCATCCGGTTGAGTAAGCGCCGGACCAGCCAGGACAGGAACCAGGCCAGAAGGACGACGACGGCAATCTGCACCGCCTTGATGGCGAATGTCGCCAGCGCCTCCGGCGTGAAGAGCCGTCCGACCAGTGCGCTCCGGAGTTCCTGCCAGAACATCATTGACCTCCTGTTTCGACGGTCCCGGCCGGGCCGTCCGTGACCCCGCCGACCAGGCAGGCCTCAACCCCGACCGCACGCAGTTCTTCAACCATCGCCCCGGCCCGTTCCGGCGCGAGGGCAATCAGCAGGCCGCCCGATGTCTCCGAGCCGAAGAGCAGGTCCCGGTCCGGACCGGCAATGCCGTCGGCGAACACGACCCGTTCCTCGAAGGCCTGCCGGTTCATCGCCACCCCGGAATCAACCAGTCCCTGCGCGGCGAGTTCGCGCACCCGGGGCAGGAAAGGCAGGTCACCGAGCCGAAAGCGGAGCCGGACACCACTGCCCTCGGCCATCTCCTGGGCGTGCCCGAGCAGTCCGTAGCCGGTGATGTCGGTCGCGCTGTGGACCCCGTGGCGAAGCATCGCCCGCGAGGCTTCACGGTTGAGCGCCATCATCGAGGATACTGCGGCCGCGGCCAGTTCCGGGTCCGGCCCGGTTTCGGAGAGCACCTGCTGG
The DNA here is from genome assembly GCA_011049385.1 of Caldifarciminota bacterium. Classification (GTDB taxonomy): domain Bacteria; phylum Hydrothermota; class Tepidihabitantia; order Tepidihabitantales; family Tepidihabitantaceae; genus DSBX01. Next base: position 1,543 of record DSBX01000351.1, read on the forward strand.
GTGAAGATGCCGCAACCGAGCGGCTTGGTCAGCACCAGCGCGTCACCCGGTCGAGCGCCGGCGTTGGTGACGATGCGGTCCGGCGCGATGGTGCCGGTGACCGCCATGCCGAACTTGATTTCCTTTTCGTTGAAGGTGTGGCCGCCGACGATGACCGTGCCCGCCTCTTCGGCGGTGTCCTGGGCACCGCGCAGGATTTCGGCCAGCCAGTCGGCCGGGGCCGGGGCCGGGAAGCCGACGATATTGAGCGCGGTCAGCGGCTCGCCGCCCATCGCGTATATGTCGGAAAGCGAGTTCGCGGCCGCAATCCGGCCGAAGGCATACGGGTCTTCGGTCATCGGCGTCAGCATGTCCACCGTCTGGACGAGCGCCAGCCCCTCCCGGAGGAGGAATACTCCGGCGTCGTCCGCGGTGCTGGTGCCGACCAGCAGGCGCGGGTCATCCGGCGGCTTCAGTCTTCCCAGTACCAGCGCCAACTGCGCCTTGCCGAGCTTGGAGGCTCAGCCCGCACAGCTGACGTAGGCCAGGATTCCGCGTCCAGGCATACTCGTCACTCCTTTCTTGCGACCCGGTTCAAGACCCGCTTCTCCCCCCGGCGCTGGGTCAGGCCGATGGAGTCGAAGTGGTTGAGCAGGGGTATCGCGTAGCGCCGGGTCGTGCCCAGCGCCTGGCGCACATCGGTGGCGGCAAGCTCGCTGTTGCGGCTGAAAAGGTCAAGCAGGAGCTCGCGGGCTTCGGCAATCGCGTCCCGGTGGAAGACGACGCTCTCGCCGACGTCCACCAGCAGGCCGGTCTCGAAGAGCGCGGTCCGGACCCGCTCCGCGACCTGCTTCTTCGCCCCGCCAAGCACGGTGCCGAGGTCCGGCGGCGAGAAGCCGCCCGCCCGGACCGCCGCGGCCGCGCTGTCGAAGAGCGCCTTCTCCTCGGGTTTCAGCCGCACTTCGTGTCCGGCCCGGCGCAGTCGGCCGTCGTTGTCGGCCAGTTCGTCCGCTTCGAGCAGGACGCCGACGATGTGGTCGAAGAGCGGGACGGAGAAACCGCGCCCGGCCCGGGCCCGCAGTTCCGGCCGCTTGAGACCGACCCGGTACGGGCTTTGGCGGTGAAACTCGTCGAGCGCGGCGACGACGCGCTCCCGGCCCTCGGCGAGACCGTCGCGGTGGACAAGATACTCTCGTCCCTCGAAGCGGAACCGGGTCGCCTGCCCCGCGCTCTCAAGCTCGGCGAGGTGACCGGCCAGTTCGGCATCGGTCATCGCCAGGCTCCGGGCCAGGGCCTCGGGCGTGCGCGCCTCAAGGCCGTTGCGGACCAGCGTCTGCTCGACCACCGCCCGCGAGTCGCCGCTCAGCTGGGCCGCCAGCCGGGCCAGCGTCGTCCGGTCGAAGCGACGTTCCTTCGCCGCCGACGGTTCGAGAATGATGCCGCCGCCGATGGTGTGCTGGGGCGAGTAGGACCGGAGCACGTAATGGTCGTTCCAGTCGCAGACGACCGGCTCCTCGAGCCGGAGCTGGACCAGCCCCTCTTCGCCCGGCGCGAGCTGTTTCCTATCGAGGATGACCGCCCGGCCCATCACCTCCGAGGTCCCGATGTGCACCCGGACCCGGGTCATGTTCCGAAGCGGCCGGTCGGCCCGGGGCAAAAGCGTCAGCGTGGCGTTGAGCAGGTCGGTCGGGGTGTAGTAGCCCGGCGTGGCGACAACACTGCCCCGGCCGACCTCCTCTCGGGGCAAACCGGCCAGGTTCAACGCCGCGCGGTCGCCGACCACCGCCCGGTCCACCGGCTGGTTGTGACGCTGAACTCCGCGGACCTTGACCTCCTGCCACCCGGGCAGGAGTTCGAGCTTGTCCCCGACCCGGCAGGAGCCGGACAGCACCGTCCCGGCCACGACCGTCCCGAAGCCCTTGATGACGAAACTGCGGTCCACCGGCATCCGGAACACACCCCGGTCCCGCCGCTCGCGCACCTCGGCGACCAGCGCATCGAGCGCGGCCCGGACCTCATCCACCCCGCGACCGGTAACCGCCGACGCGGCGACCACCGGCGCGCCGTCGAGGAACGTCCCCGCAACCAGCTCGGCCACGTCCTGCCGGACAAGCTCCAGCCAGTCGTCATCGGCCAGGTCCGCCTTGTTGATGACCACCATCCCGCGGCCGAGGCCCATCAGCCGGCAGATGTCGAAGTGCTCGCGGGTCTGGGGCATCACCCCATCGTCCGCCGCCACGACCAGCATCACGACGTCAATCGTGCTCGCGCCGGCCAGCATGTGCCGCACGAAACGCTCGTGCCCGGGCACGTCAATGACCGTGACGTTGTCGCCGAGGAAAGCGAAGCCGAGGTCGGTCGTCATCCCCCGTTCCTTCTCTTCCTTGAGCCGGTCCGGGTCGGTACCGGTCAGCGCCTTGACCAGCGCGCTCTTGCCGTGGTCAATGTGCCCGGCGGTACCGACGACAACGTGCATATCAGGAACGCGTCGTCCGGCCCGGCCCGGCCTTCGGCCGCGCGGCCGGCTTCCTCTTCACGTCGGTACGCCGGCGCCGGACCTTGGGCTGGAATCGCTGGTTGCGGGCCGGGATGCCGAGTTCGCGGCGGTACTTGGTCACCGTCCGGCGCGACATCTTGACGTTGTGCTGTGTCTCAAGGCGGGCCGCGATCTCGTCATCACAGAGCGGCTGGTGCGGGCTCTCTTTCTCGACCATCCCCCGGATCAGCTCCTTGATGCCGACGCGCGAGCGTTCACCGGCGCCGCCGCGGAAGAAGTACTTGACCGGGAAGATGCCGAAATCGGTCTCGACATACTTGCCGGCGCCGGCCCTTGAGGCGGTCGAGGGATGCACGCCGATGATTCCCGCCGCGTCCCGGAAAGTCGCGGTGCGCATATGTTCCGGCCCGTGTTCGAAGAAACCGGGCTGAAGCTGGACGATGGCGGCAATCAGCCCGCGCAGGGTCTGCCGGCGCGACTCTATCGCCTTCAGGTACATCAGCGCGCGATTGAACTTCTGGCGGGCGAAGGTCACCTGTTCGGAGCTGTAGCGGTCGGGGTAACGAAGCATGTCGGCGTAGCGCCGGGAGAGCCGGAGCCGTGGCTCGCGGTCGTCGTTGTACTCCCAGTAGGGTCGGCCGTTCTGCCAGGTAACCGTGAAGTCGGGTGTGACGTAGTCCGCGGTCCGTCCCGCGAATCTGCGCGCCGGCCGCATCTCGAGGCCGTGGACGCATTCCGCGGCCCGCCGGACCGCGGCCTCGCTCGTCTCGACCAGTGCGGCAATCCGGCCGAACTGGAGCTGGAGCAGGAGACTCCAGAACTCCGCCACCAGCCGGTGCTCGAGGCTGTCGGGCGGGTGACCCAGCATTTCCAGCTGGACCAGCAGGGCTTCGCGGCGGTCACAGCAGGCGATTCCTCCCGGCTCGATGTGCCGGACCCGGTCCAGCACCGCGCCCAGCCGTTCCGGGTCGAGTTCGTGGGCGTCCGCCAGCTCCTGCGCTGAAACGGTCAGAAAACCGTCGGCGTCGAGCGACTGGAGGACGATTTCGGCGATCCGCGTGTCCTCCTCGTCCAGATCGGCGGCAAGGCCGGGCATCAGCGTCTCGGCCAGGCCGGGCCCGACGTCCGGCGCCAGCTCCATGAAATCGGTATCGCTCTCGCCGCCGGAACCGGTCCGCGCGCTCGCGTGCTGGTCCTCGAAGTCCAACAGGTCGAGGAACTCCGAGGTCTCACGGGAACCGACTTCCGGCCCTTCCTCGGTCTCGGATATCAGCTTCTCGCTCTCGGGAGGGGCGGGGTCACTGACGAAAGCGCCCTCACCCGCCTCCGGCTCGCCGGCTCCGAAGGGGTCAACCTGCGCTTCCGCATCCTGGTCGGTTACCTCTTCGAGCGCCGGGTTCTCTTCCAGTTCGTGGCGTAGCAAGGTCTCAAGCTCGAGTGTGGTCATCGGCAGGAGCTTCAGCGTCAAGAGCATCTGCGGGTGAAGCCTGAGTTCCAGCCCAAGCTTCTGTTCGAGGCTCAGTTTCATATCCGGAACCTCGCACCGAGATAGACCTCCCGCGCCCTTTCGTCGCGCACGAGGTCGTCGGATGTGCCCGAGAGCAGGACCCGGGCATCGTACATGATGTAGGCCCGGTCGGTAATCTCGAGCGTCTCACGGACGTTGTGGTCGGTAATCAGTATTCCCAACCCGTCATCGCGGAGCGCGCGGATGATGTCCTGGATCTCGGCCCGGACGATCGGGTCAATGCCGGTGAAGGGCTCATCGAGCAGGAGGTAAGCGGGCTCTGACGCAAGCGCCCGGGCGATTTCGACCCGTCGCCGCTCACCCCCGGAGAGTGTCTGTCCCTTCTGGCCTGCCAGTTGTGCGATGTTGAACCGCTCCATCAGCTCACGCACCCGCGCCTCGCGTCGCTCGGCCGGGTGGCCGAGCATTTCGAGTATCGCCCGGATGTTGTCCGCCACCGAGAGCTTGCGAAAAATGGACGGCTCCTGGGACAGGTAGCCGAGGCCGAGCCGGGCGCGGCGGTAAACCGGCACCGAGGTGATGTCCCTGCCGTCCACCTCAATGCGGCCCGCCTCGGCCCGGATGAAACCGGTGATCATGTGGAAGGTCGTGGTCTTGCCCGCGCCGTTGGGGCCAAGCAGGCCGACAATCTCTCCGCGCGCCAGCTCCAGCCCGACTTCGTCCACCACCCGGCGACCGCCATAGCTCTTGACCAGCCCCTGCGCGCGCAGACCGGCGGTTGTGTCCGGGTTCATTCCGCCCCGCGGTTGACCAGCCAGCCGCGCGTCATCGCGACGACTTCGATCCGGTCGAGCTCGCCCTGCTCCAGCCGGATGCTGATGCCTCCACCCGCCACGCCGATTTCGTTCATTCCCGAGGAATAGTGCCCCCGGGCCCGGCCCGAGACGGTGACGCCACGCAGTTCGCCGTCCTCGACGCGGAGGCGGATGGTGTCGCCTTCGGTACTGCTGAGCGAGTCGGCGATGCGCGGTTCACCCCAGGCCAGGCCGGTATCGGCCCGGGTCCAGTACCGCAGCGAATCCGCGGTCAGCGCCGACTTTCCGGCCCCGACCCGGACCTCACCGGCCAGCAGGGCGGTTTCGTCACCACCCGTCCAGGTCATCCTTCGGGCGGTGGCCTTGACCGGCTCACCGCCGTCCTCAACCTCGCCGCGGTTGAGCACCATCACCGGCAGGGAGTCCACCTCGCCGACCCTGCTGTCCATTAAGTATCGGCCCTGCGCACCGGTCACGCTGAAGCCTCGATCGAGCGCGGTTATCGTCATCCCCGCGGTCGCCTCCACCCGGCGCTCGGCAACCAGGTAGAGCAAGCGGGGAGCGTCAATCGCCAGCGAATCGAGTTCGACCCGCACCGAACCGAAGAGTTCGGATTCCCGGCCGTCGAGGTAGTACACCGCCGAATCGGCCCGCACCCGCGTATCCGCATCCTCGATGCACACCGAGTCGCTCACCACCGCAATGCCCAGGCTCTCGTTGAATCGGGCCAGGCCCGCGGAAATCCGCGTCGCGCCGTCCACGATCCGGACGCTGTCGCGGAACACCGTCACCTGCCCCTCCGGGGTCTGGACAACCTCCATCCGCCGGGCGTACAGGTCAGCCGCGCCGGCCACCGAGCACAGCAGGCAGAACACAGCCGCGAGCGTACCGGCGTTGCCGAGAACCTTCATCTCAGCGTATCCCCGTCGCCGGTCTCCTCACGGCCCGGATCGAAACGGTAGTCACCTCGGCCGGTCACCTCGCTCTGGATCTCGATGCGGGTCAGCCCGGCATCCGAGACCAGCCCCTGGCCGTGCACCTCTCCCCGCGGTGTCCTGATTTCAACCGGCGCGTCGGTGCGGACCAGCCTGACGTCGTTGTTCCAGCTCAAAGAATCGGTCAACAGCAGGGTGCTGTCCGCGGTCCTCACCTCGAGACCGCCGCGCGCCACCAGGTCGCTGGTCCGGGACTCGAGTCTCCCCTCGTCCGCCACCAGCACCGCGTGTACCGCGCCGGTCTCATGGTAAAAGGTCACCCGCGGCCGGACCACGTCAACATGGCCGTCGCGGTCGTAGACGTAGGCGGTGTCCGCGACCAGCGTGTACAGCCGTTCGCCGCTTGCGCTCTCGTGCATCGTGAAGCCTTCGACAACCTGGTCAGGCCTGGTCCCGGCATCCTCGGTCGGCGCCGGCTCCCGGCATCCGGACAGGACCAGCAACGCAAACGGCAGGATGGAGAAGACACTCCGGAAACGGAATGCGCGGCAGGACATCACACCGCCGCCAATGCGCCGGCCTTGCCCCAGAACACCCAGTCCTCGGGCCTGCGGCGCACTTCCGCCAGCAGACAGCCAAGCGCGTGGTTCTCATCACCCGGCGGGTAGACCCGCACCCGCAGCCTGCCCGCCTCCAGGGTACAGAACAGCGGTCTGACCCCTTCCTTCCGTGCTCTCGCATACGGCGCGGCCGGCAGGCGCATAGCAACCCCGCCTGCCCGGGCGGTCGTCATCTGCCCCCGGCTGGTGTTGTCAAGCATGAAGCCGACCAGCAGCCCCCTGCGCACCTCGCCCCGGACAGGCTCCGGACCGCACCCCGACGCCGGCATCACCATCACCCTCGCACCCCCGAATCGCCGGACCTCCTGCGAAGCCCTCAGTCGGTCGAGTGCCCGCCCCAGCGCACGGTCGCGCTGTTTGCCGACGACAAGCCTGACGTCGTGTCCCCGATGCCGGAAGACGGCCGGCAGACACTCCCAGAGTCCGAAGTGAAACGACACCGTGATTGACGGCACATTCCGTGCCGAGAGAGGCGTAACCTGTGCTCCTGCATACCATGATTCACTATTGTCGTCGCTAACCTTCGCTTTGTCAATGAGAAAAGGCATAGCCCGTCCATCTGCCCGGTGTGTCGGGCGACCGCCCAGGCGGGCCATCAGCGCCAGGTGGAACCCTATCCGCCAGGCATTCCTCATCCAGAAAGCTCTCGGGATCCGGCCCAGAACGATGCGGCAGTTGCGTCGGATCTCATCGCGACTGCCCGGACTGAACGCAAGCGAGGTGAGAACAAGCAAACGCGCCAGCAGAACCGCCGGGCTAGCCGGTAGCGCTCGAACCAGTGTCAATACCAGCGCGGCCGGACTCACAGGCAGCCTTCATGAAACCGGCGAAAAGCGGGTGCGGTCTCAACGGACGCGACTTGAACTCCGGGTGGAACTGGCAGGCAATGAAGAAAGGATGGTCGCGAAGCTCAACGATTTCGACCAGCCCTTCCCCGGGCTCGCGACCGCTCGCCACCAGCCCGAGCTTCTCAAAGACAGACAGGTAGCGGTTGTTGACCTCGTAGCGGTGACGGTGACGCTCGGTGACAAGGCGCCGGCGGTAACAGCGTGCCGCCCGGGTCCGCGGCAACAGCCGGCAGGGCCACGCGCCGAGCCGCATCGAGCCGCCCTTGCGCCGGAGCGCCCGCTGACCCGGAAGCATGAAGATAACCGGGTGCCTCGCTCGCGGGCTGAACTCGGTCGAACTCGCGCCGACAAGACCGCAGACGTTCCGGGCGAACTCAATGACCGCAACCTGCAGTCCCACGCACAGCCCCAGGTAAGGCAACTTGTGCTC
>DSBX01000063.1 GCA_011049385.1 Caldifarciminota bacterium
AACCCGGCCAGCTACCGGGCCACAGCACCGCCCGATCGCTGGCCGGGTTCATCCCGCCGATGGCGGCCCGGGCCTCGGCCAGGTTGGTCTCGAGCCGGTCCGGCGGCAGGGCGGGCGGGGTGCGGTCGGAGTCGGCGCGGCGGAGAACGGCGAACCGGGCGATGCGGGCTTCGAGTTCGTAGTCGCGGACGACAAGCGCGCGCAGGGGCGTAAAGGCGACCAGCGCCTCGCGCGAATCCAGTTCGTGGCCGGTGACGAGCGGGGTCGCGTCGTGACCGGCGACGACGATGACCGCGGGCGGGTCCGCGGCCAGCGCGGCGATGAATTCGCGGCGCAGTTCATTCCAGCCCCAGGCCGAGACGAGCGGGTGATGGTAGCCGAACCGCGTGACGCCCCGGCGTCGGGCCAGGTAGTTGATGAGCGGGTCCGCGCCCCAGACCAGCACCCGGGCTTCGGGCGTGGTGCGGGCGCGCAGGTAATCCGCGACCTGCAACTGCTCCGAGAGCCGGAAGTCCTGCGTGCCCTGCCGGGGCAGGTGCCAGTAGTCGGCCAGCGTGGCCGGCCCGGCCGCGACCCGGGCCAGGTCCGCGAAGCTCCGGCGGTAAGGCGTGACCGAAACAACCCCGACCGCCAGCACGGCGAGGAGCAGGTAAGAAACCGCGCGGACGGCGGTCCGGCACCCGGGACCCTGCGGCGGGGCTAGCCCGGCCACGGCCGCGACCGCGAGCGGCGGGAGCAGGGTGAGGAAATGGTAAGGGAAGAACCGACCCTGCGCGTAGACCTGGACCAGGGCAAGGAACAGCCACGCGGACGAGAGGACAAGGAGGCGGGAGAACGAGGAGGAACCCCGCCCGACCTTCCCCGCCTTCCTCCGCGCGAAGCGGACCAGCCCGGCGGCCAGTCCGGTCCCGCCCAGCACCAGCGGCACCGCGCTGGCCGGACGGCGCAGGTATTCCGCGAACATACGCAGGAAACGGCCGAACGGCCCCTCGCCGAGATGCGCAAGCGCGGGGTAGGACAAGGCCCGGCGGAACACCGGCTCGAAGTACGCGCCCAGCGCGCCCGAGGCCGTGAGCACGAGCAGGAAGACCGCAACCGGCAGGAAGAACCCGGCGACGAGCCAGCCCGGGCCGAACACACCGCGTGCCTTCGACCAGCGATAGAAGGCGAACGCGGCCAGCCCGGGCAGGAACACCCCGGCCGGGTACTTGAACAGGAAGGCGACACCGAGCAGACACCCGGCCGCGAACCAACGGCGGCGCGCGGCGGAATCGAACGCGGGCAGGGCGACGAGGAGAGCGGCCACGACCGGCAGGTTCAGGAAACCGTCCACTTGAGCGGTGTCCCAGAAGCCGAACTGGTAGTAACAGAACGCATAGAGCGCGCCGGCCGCGGCCGAGGGCCAGGCCCGGCCCGAAACCCGGCGAACGAGGGCGAAGAACAGGAGCGCGGTGACCAAAGTCCAGGCCAGGTCCACGACGCGCAGGACGACCATCGAGCGGCCGAAGAACTGGGCCAGCGCGTGCACGAGCACGGTCAGCGGCGCCATCCCCATGAACAGGTCCCGGTACATCACCCGGCCCGAGCGCACCGCCCAGGCCAGCCAGGCGTAGATGCCGTGGTCCCGGCCGTACGGGTAGATGAGCGAGACCGAGCCGAAAACAAGCGTGGCGGCGGTGACTACTGCCGCGGGAAGCAGGCGGCCGGCCCGCCCCGGGGCGGTCGCCGCCCGCTGGTCACTGGTCATCGGTCGTCGGTTTCTTCTTCCTCTTCCGGGAAGCCCGGCCGGAAGAGCAGGACCGTGACCGTCACCCCGTCCGGCCCGGGCCCCTGCCAGCCGTCAACCATCTCGCCCAGGTCGGGCAGGCCGTGCGCCAGCACCCCGGCCCGGTACTCGGCAAGAGCCTGCTCGACACTGACCGGATTCTCGACCGGCACCGAATAGGTCAACCCGGGCACCGCGCGGGGAAGGCGCTCCGCCAACAGCCAGGCGAAGTATGCGCTCGGGTGCTCGACCGCGCCCGGCGCGGCCCGGAACACCAGCATCTCGTAGGCTTCGGTCATGGCCTCGGGCACGATGCGGACGACCTTGTAGCGGTCCTCTTCGAACAGCACCGGGAAGCCGGTCCGGGTCCGGCGGTGCAGGACCGCGAACCCGGCTCCGTACTTCCGGGCGATGAAGACAAGGTCCTCGTCGGTGACGGCGCGGTGGTTCCGGTCCATCTCCGCCACCGCGTCAAAGCCCCGGCCCGCCACCTCACCATAGCAGTCCGTCAGCCGCTCGCGCCACTCCAGCAGGCCCCGGTCGCTCACCACGGTGCACTTGAACTTCACCACCACCGCGCGCCGGGCGGAAACCGAAAACCGCTCGAACCAGGGCGGAATGATGAACACCGCATCGGTCGGGGTGTGGTTCCGGCAGTACTCCATTATGCGGTCCTGGTTATCGTTCACCTCGGTCGCGGTGAATATCGGTACCGTCCCGCGCAGGAAACCGGCCAGGGGCCCGGCCGGCAGGTACTTGTTCGCCACCACCAGCCCCACCGCCAGCCCGGCCGCGGCCAGTGACGCCAGCGCCCGCCGACGGCCCGGCCGCAGGACCAGCCAGCAGGCGGCCAGCGTGCCCAGCGCGATGAGCGCGAAAAGCTCATTGTTCGGGTTACCGGCCCAGGGCGGCCTCGCGCCGTTCGCGACCGCAATGATCCCGGCGCTCAGCAGGAACCCCAGCGCCGGAAACAGCCAACTCCCGGCCCAGGACAGGCGGCGGCGCAGGAACTCCGCGCCGTGCGCCCAGAGCGCCCCGTAAGGCTGGCCGAAGCCGAAGGGGAAGAACAGCAAGGCCGCCACCACCGGCCGGCCCGGCGCGCCGCTCGCCGCATACCGGGCGATGGTCCCGGCGAAGAGCAACAGCCCCAGCCACTTGATGACGAAGACCAGCCGGAAAGGCTGGAGCGTGGCCCAGAAACGCGAAGGCCAGAACTCCACGTACAGCCAGCTCACCAGGCACAACAGCCAGACCAGACCGACAAGAAAGAGAATGCGCACCGCGACCGCCCGGTCGGTCCCGGGACGGCGATACCACCAGTGCCAGGAAATGCCGCCCGCGACCATGAACAGCACCATCGCGACCCAGTCCTGCACCGGGAAGAAACCCGGCACGATGTGATGAGGATTGCGGAACCGTGCGTAGAGCTCCACGTACTCCCGCGCGTCCATCAACCGCTCCCCGCCCACCGACAGCCAGAACGCCCCGGCCGCACCGGCGAGGCCCGCGGCCAGCAGGAAAGCGGTCGCGCCGAGACGCACCCGGTCCCGTCCCGCCTCGACCCCGACGCCGAACAGCGCCGAAAGCCCGACCACGGACAGGCCGAGCAGACCGGTGAGCACGCCGACCAGCGGATGAAGCAAAATGACCGGGACCGCCAGCGCGGCCGCGGCCAGGGGACGGCACCGGAGACCCTGCCAGAGCGACCACAGCGCGAGCCCGGTCACCGCGGTCTGCGGCGTCACCGCCGGGTGCACCAGGAAAGCGGCCGCGCCCAGTTCGACGCTGTTCACCGCCATCACCAGCGTGGCCGCGACCGCGGCCGGCAGGTCCGGGTTTTCGTGCTCCCGGCCGAAAAGCCGCCGGGCCACCAGGAAAGTGACCAGTGCCAGCGCCGCGTTCTGCAGCCAGGTGAGCAGGAAAAAGAGCAGGGGCAGGGGCAGAATCCGGCCGAGCAGGGCGAGCGTCTTCAGGTAGAAGAACCTCGGCCCGAACCCGGCCGAGGTGTTGTCCACGAAGAAATCGTTGACGAGGAAGCCGCTGTCCATCTCGCGCAGGAGCAGGGGCAGGTGGCAGGCCTGGTTGATGCGCCCGAAGTAGTACCCGTGCGCAAACGTCCCGACCAGGCCGGCGAGCACCGCAAAGAGCAGAACCCAGCCCCAGCGTCGCATCCCGTCCCCGCCCATCACGCCCCGGCCAGCCGCTTGACCGCTTCGATGACCCGCTCGACCTCCTCGTCGGTCAGCGCGGGATAAAGCGGGATACTCAAGGTGCGGTCGCCGATGCGCTCGGCGTTCGGGAAATCGCCCTCCCGGCATCCGAACCGCTCGCGGTAGAACCGGCGCAGGTGCACCGCCCGGTAGTTGACGACCACGCCGATGCCGGCCTCCTGCAGGCGTGCCAGCCACTCGTCGCGCCGTCCCTCCGGCGCCAGGACCGTGAACAGGTGCCGGGCGTGCTTCACGCCGGGCAGGGTCTTCGGGAACTCGACCCCGGCTTCGGTGAAAGCTTCCTCGTAGCGCCGGGCGATGGCTTCGCGCCGCTCCCACAGTCTCTCGACCCGCGCGAGTTGGGGCAACAGCAACGCGGCCTGGATGTCGCACATATTCGCCTTGTAGCCCGGGAAGTCCATATCCCAGTGCCGGTAATGCCGGTGCCGGTCCGCCGCGGACTTGGTCATCCCGTGCAGGCGGCCGACCGCGAGATAGTCGCGGAGCGCCTCGTCATCGGTCGCGACCGCGCCGCCCTCGCCGCAGGCAAGGTTCTTGGTCGCGTAGAAACTGAACGCGGCCGCGTCGCCCAGCCCGCCGGGCCGCACCCCGTCGCGCATCCCCTCGATGCAGTGGGCCGCGTCCTCGAGCAGTCGGATGCCGTACCGGTCCGCCAGCGCCCGGAAAGCCCGCATCTCGACCATCTGGCCGTAAAGATGAACCGGGATGACCGCCTTGACGAGACTGTCCCTTGCCAGGACCTCCTCGACCACGGCCGGTTCCAGGAGGCCGGTCTCCCTGTCCACGTCGCAGAAGACCGGCTCCGCCCCGGCGTGCAGGACGACGTTGGCGGTGGCGATGAACGTCATCGCCGGCACGACGACCCGGTCGCCCGGGCCGATGCCCCAGCCCTTGAGGACAAGGAACAGGCCCGCGGTGCAGGAAGAAAGCCCGACGCAATGCCGAACCCCGAGGTAGCGGGCGAACTCTTCCTCGAACTGCGCGGTCTTCGGCCCGGTGGTCAGGAAGACGCTGTCCAGTACCTCGGCCACCGCCCGCTTCTCGGCCTCGCCCAGCGAATGACGGTAGAACTCTATCTTCACTGCGCCTCCTCGTCCGAAGCGGCGATGTTCAGACGGTCGCGGACGATGTACAGCGGCCGCCGCTTGGTCTCGGCAAAGGTGCGTTCGAGGTAGATGCCGACGATGCCGAGAATGGCGATGATGATTCCGCCCAGGAAGAACAGCGAGACGATGAGACTGCTCCAGCCCGCCACCGGCACCCGGCGCGACAGCGCCCGGATGATGACATAGACGCCGTAGGCGGCGCTCAGCGCGGCCAGCAGGAACCCGAACCGCACCGTCAGCCGCAGGGGCTTGTCCGAGTAGGCCACGATCGCGTCCCGGGCCAGCGCCCAGCGCTTCCGGAACGAGTAGCCGCTTCCGCCCCCGGCCCGGGGCGCGTGCTCGACCGGCAGTTTCGTGGTCGGGAAACCCAGCCACTCCAGCATCCCGCCCAGGAACCGCAACTGCTCGCGCATCCGGCGCGTGTTCTCCACCACCCGGCGCGAGACGATCCGGAAAGTCCCCACCCGCTCATCCCGGCGCAGGCCGGTCAGGTAATTGAAGACGCGGGAAAACAGCCACGAACTGATGCGGGCGGGCAGGGGATGCCGGCGCCGACCGCGCTGGGCGAGGACGACGTCGAACCCCTCCTGCGCCCGGGCGTACAGCTTCGCGATTTCCTCGGGCCGGTCCTGCAGGTCGCCGTCCATTATCACCACCCATTCGGCGTCGCAGATATCAAGGCCGGCGGTGATGCAGTAATGCTGGCCGAAATTGCGGCTGAGCCGGAGTCCGCGCACGCGCCGGTCCCGACCCGCGATGGCGGCCACGCCCTCCCAGGTCCGGTCCCGACTGCCGTCGTCAATGAGGACGATTTCGTAATCCGGGTTGATGGCCGCAAGCGCCGCCGACAGGCGGCGGTACAACTCGTCGAGGCAGTTCTCCTCATTGTAGAGCGGAACAACGGCCGAAATGTGCGCCATCGTCAATACCCGGCGCGGAACCGCGGACGACCGGCATTCTCTCTACGCATACTGCCTCAGCATCTTATCACGCCCGGCCCGGTCGTCAAGCCCGGGCCGACATCGCCGCGGCCGACAAGGTCGCGGTCAGCATTGTGGAGGGGGCGACCCCGCCCCCTCCACGGCTTGCGTTGCTCTGCGCCTTTCGTCAGGCGAGTTGCCTCATCGCGAGGTCATCACGGACCGACCGGTGCGCTGATGCTGAAGACCTGGTGCCGGACCTTCTCCAGCACCGACGGCGACAGACCGCGAGCGGTCCACTTCGCCGCCAGCGTCGCCGCCTCGAGCGCGGCCGACGCGCCGTTCACCCGGTTCGTCAGCTTCCACAGCTCCCGGCCGTAGGCGAGATAGAACGGGTACAGCGCGGTACTCACGCCTTCGCCGTTCAGCACCGCCCGCACGTCCGTCTCCATCGCGTACAGGCCGTCGAACGCCGCCTGCACCCGGGCGGCCAGGGCCGGGTCATCCAGCAGTCGCGCCACGTGCGGCGTACTGCCCTGGGGCAGACTGCCGTCGGTGTCGCGCTGGAACCGCGCCCGTCACTTCGCCCAGCGGGCCGAACCATCGGGAGGAGTAACGTGGTATGGCATCATTCCTCCTTACGGGCCCACCGGGGCCGAAACGTCGAACACCTGCAGGCGCACCTTCTCGAGCACGGACTGCGACAGCCCGCGCGCGACCCACTTCGCGACCAGGGTCGCGGCCTCGAGCGCCAGCCCCTGTCCCGCGCCCAGCTTCCGCCGGGCCCGGTCCATCTCACCGGCGAACGCGCAGTAGCCGGCATACAGGATCGCGCTCACCCCTTCCCCGGCCAGCACCTGCTTGGTCGCCGCCAGGTAGAGATTCTGCGCGTTGCGCACGGTGAAGTACTTCGTCTTCAGCGACTCGGCCTGTTGCCGGGTGATGGCCGGAAAGTACTCCGAATCCGGCATATCGAGGCGCGCGAACAGCCTATCCGCGCCCCACTGGCTGGGTTTTACAGCCATAGCGTCTCCTTTCGCGGGTTGCCCCGCGGTAAGAGCCTTGCGAACCTTGAGCCTCATCCGCAGATGAAACCCTTCGCTGAGTAATACACCTGCTCAAGGCCCAATCTGCCGGGTTGACGCGATTTCCCCTCCAGCAACAGAAAGGCCCGGCGCGACGCTACTGCGTATCGTCAGTCGAGAACTGGTCTCGCTCCGCCCGCCCGGCCAACGGGTCCGGGCCTGAGGGCAGGCAGGCCCCGACCGTCGCGGTCCAGTCATCATCGTAGCCGGTATCGTCCGGAGACGACCACTCCGGCATCGGCGTCGAATCCCGCTCGACCACCCGGACCCGCCGCTCCAGCAATCGTTGCCTGATGGTCTTCAAGGCCCGTGCCCGCCTCCGCCGCACGCCGCCGACCCGCAGGTTCAGCCGGTCGGCCGTCTCCTGCAGGCTCAAGCCCTCGAAGTACCCGAGCTCGATGACCCGGCGCAGGTCTTCAGGCAGAGACCCGACCTCCTCGCGGATGACCCGGTCACGGCGACTCGACTCCCAGGCCTCGGCCGGCCCGGGTCCGCCGGTGAACCAGTCCGGGTCAAACGGCTCATACCGGCGGCCGTAGCGCGACTTCGCGACCAGCGACGCAACGTGGCGTGCCCGCCAGCACATCCAGGACACGAATGCGGCGCGGGCCGGGTCGTACTCGGCAAGGCGACGGCAGACCTCCTCGTGCGTCCGCACCCTGACCTCATCCACGAAATCCGGCCCAAGGTAACCATACTTGCGGCCGACAAACGCCCGGAGCGGGCCGTCGGTCAGCCGGTAGATTGTCTCATAGCGGTCAACGTCCCCGGCCAGCACCTGCCGGACCGCCTCGCTCACCGCTTCACTGCTCGGATATGAACTCATCACTGCGAACCCTTCCTGTCCTGCGGCCCGCACCGGGCCGACAGGACCAAAGACTCCAAATGGATTGTCGGCGGGCTGTCAGATACCGCAGGGAAGGAAGGCCGGCCCCCACTCACCGATAAGACCGGGTCGCACAGAGCCGGCCTAATGCCGACCCGGTCCTGCTGAGCCCGAATCACCGCGTGCCGGCCCGGAAAGAGGCACCGGCCGGACACGCAGGAACATTCTGCCCGCGAACGGACAACCTGTCCAGACCGATTGAGCCGGGCCCGCAAACCCGGCAACACACCGCATAGAATTAACTTACCCGGTCCGACCCGGCCCCGGAAACGCTCCCCAACCCTGCCTTTGTGTCAGTAAGTGAACAACCGTTTACCCGCTCGTGACTTGCCCGGCCGCCCCCCTCCGATGCTCCGGGCCGGTTGTGGTATTGCTCGCCTCGCGGACGCCTACCGGTACCGCCGCTTCTCCGGGATCACCCCGCGCACGCCGCCCTCGGGCTCGGCCTGGTCGCCCCGGTACCTCGGTATCACGTGCACGTGCGCGTGCATCACCGTCTGCCCGGCCACCGGGCCGTCGTTCAGCCCGACATTGAACCCGTCCGGCCGGTACTCCCGGGCCAGCCGCTCCCGCACCACCGCCACCAGCTCCCACACCGCGGCCCGCTCCTCCGGCGCGAGCTCGAACAAGCACGCCACCACCCGCTTCGGTACCACCAGCGTGTGCCCCGGGGACACCGGGAACCGGTCATAAAACGCGACCGCCAGCTCCGACTCCGCGACCACCCGGCCCGGCTCAATCGGCTGGAACGGCGAATCCTTCATCGTCTCACCCCGGCTCATTGCCGCCCGCCCGCTCATCGCCCACGAAAACAAGAACAGCCATTATTAGCGATATGATGGCGAAACGACAACAGCGGTCAAGCCGCCCGTGCGAACGGTCCCGGGTCCGGACCGCGCCGGCGGCGTATGTCCATCATCGCGCCGACCATGAATATCTAACATTGACTGTCAGTTTTTCATGGTGAATGCAAGCGTGCCGACGCACCCGTGCTCACGCCCTCGATGCGCAC
>DSBX01000267.1 GCA_011049385.1 Caldifarciminota bacterium
GCTTCCTGGTCCGGGTCGGCGAGAAAGCGGAGCAGTCGGTGCTGCTCAGGGCGCTCCGGTTCGGGACCTATGGCGCGACCGTGCTGGTCGCGATTGCCGCAATTCTCATAACCCGGCTGATGTTGCCGGACAGTTTCAGCGTCTACTGGGCGGTGCTTGCCGGTCTGGTCTCGGGCGTGCTCATCGGGTACTTCACCGAGATGTACACGTCCGATTCTTACGGCCCGGTGCGGGGCATCGCCGCCGAGGCGAGGACCTCGCCGGCCACGCTGGTGATTGAGGGGCTTTCGGTCGGGATGCGTTCGACGATGCCGATAGTGGTTGTGGTCGCAGCCGCGATTGCGGTCGCCTTCTTCCTTGGCGGGGGAGGGGACCCGGCGCTGGGTCTCTACTGTATCGGCGTGGCCGCGGTCGGGATGCTTTCGACCCTCGGCATCACGCTTGCGACCGACGCCTATGGCCCGGTCGCGGATAATGCAGGCGGCAATGCCGAGATGACCCACCAGGAGCCGGTCGTCCGGGAGCGGACCGACGCGCTCGACTCGCTGGGCAATACGACCGCGGCGACCGGCAAGGGTTTCGCCATCGGGTCCGCGGCTCTGACCGCATTGGCGCTGATTGCGGCCTATGTCAGCCAGGTTGACGTGATCAGCGAGGCGCGGGGACTGGCTCAGGCGAGCATTGACCTCTCGGTGATGAACCCGCGCTTGATGATCGGGGTGCTGTTGGGTGCGATGCTGCCGATGGGTGTGAGTTCGATGATCATCAAGGCGGTGGGTCGGGCCGCCTCCAAGATCGCCGATGAGGTGCGGCGGCAGTTCCGCGAGATTGCCGGGATAATGGAAGGCAAGACCAAGCCGGACTACGCGAGCGCGGTAAAGATCTGCACGCTTGCGGCCCAGAAGGAGATGCTCGCCCCGACGCTTCTGGCAATCGTATCGCCGGTTGTGGTCGGGGTGCTGTTCGGGGTCGAGGGCGTGGTCGGACTGCTGGTCGGCGGGCTGACGTCCGGGTTCTGTATGGCGGTATTCATGGCGAATTCGGGCGGAGCCTGGGACAATGCCAAGAAGTACATCGAGAAGGGCAACCTCGGCGGCAAAGGTTCGAATGCGCACAAGGCGGCGGTCATAGGGGACACGGTCGGAGACCCGCTGAAGGACGCTTCCGGACCCTCGATGAACATCCTCCTGAAACTGATGGCGGTGGTCTCGATTGTGTTCCTGGAGATGATCATGCGGTTCAACCTCGGTCTCTGGACCGGCTGGTGGTAGAGAGCAGAGACTTCTCAGACTTGCTGGATTCCGGGGTCCGTGTGACCCCGGAATCCTTTTCTTCGGTCAGTCGGCCGGGGTGACCCGGAGGACTTCTTCGGCCGAGGTAAGGCCGGTTCTTGCCTTGTCCAGCGCGTCGGAGCGCAGGGTGCTCATCCCTTCGGTCAGGGCGCGGGACTTGATCTCCTCGGAGGAGCGGCCGGCCATGACCAGGTCTCGGATATCCGGGGACAGCGTCAGCAGTTCGTAGATGCCGACCCGGCCGCGATAGCCGGTGCTGCTGCAACTTGAACAGCCGGGACCGCGGACGAACTCCTCGCCCGGTTCCGCCCCCAGCCGCGTGCGGACCGACTCCGGCAGGGGCTCGGGCCGTCCGCATTTCTCGCAGTTGCGGCGAACGAGTCGCTGGGCAAGAATCGCCAGGACGCTCGAGCTGATGAGGAACGGTTCGACGCCCATGTCCGCGAGGCGGGTGAGCGCGCTGGCCGCATCGTTGGTGTGCAGGGTTGACAGTACCAGGTGTCCAGTCAGTGCGGCCTGGAAGGCGATCTCGGCGGTTTCGGAATCACGAATCTCGCCGACCATGATGATGTCCGGGTCCTGGCGCAGTATCGCGCGCAGGCCGGAGGCGAAGGTGACGCCGGCCCGGGGGTTGATCTGGCAGTGACGGACAAGCGGCAGGCGGTATTCGACCGGGTCCTCGAGCGTGATGATGTTGCGGTCCACGGTGTTGAGCGCGCCGAGAGCGGAGTAAAGCGTCGTGGTCTTGCCCGAGCCGGTCGGGCCGGTGACGAGGATGATGCCGTGGGGACGGGCAATGAGAGACTCGAAGCGGGCCGCGTCCGTCTCGGCCATGCCGAGGTCCCGGACCGCGACCGGACCCGCGGTCTTGTCGAGGAGCCGGATGACGACGTTCTCGCCGAAGACGGTGGGGAAGGTCGAGACTCGGGCGTCCACATCCCGGTCGCCGAGCCGGGTGTTGAACCGGCCGTCCTGGGGCCTGCGCTTCTCGGAGATGTCCAGGCCGCAGAGAATCTTGACCCGGGAGCTGACCGCAGGATGAAGCCTTGCCGGGTACTGCTCGTTTTCGCGCAGTACCCCGTCAACCCGGATGCGGACGTGCATCCGGTCTTCGTCCGGTTCGATATGGATGTCCGATGCCCGGACCGCGAGCGCTTTCTCGATGAGTTCGTTGACCAGCCGCACGACCGGCGCTTCGCTGGCCAGTTCCTCAAGATTCCGGGCGTCATCGAGGTCTTTGGTCAGAGCTTCGTCATCGGTGGCCTCGCGGACGGCGTGTTCGAGCCGCGCGGCCCGGTGTTCGCTGGTGGCGTCGCGCGCCGGGTACCAGGCATTGATGGCTTCCTGCAGGGCCTGGGGGTCGGCGAGTACCGGGCTGACCTCAACGTTGAGCGCCTGGCGCAGTTCGTCCAGTACGTTGATATCGGTCGGGTTGGTGAGCGCAACGGTGAGCGTACCCGCGACGTTGAACAACGGCAGGACCCGGAGCCGCCGGGCGAGGTCCGCGGGCACGAGTGCGAGCAGGCCGGGCTCGATGGTGTAGTTCGAGACGTCAATGAAGGGCACATTGAGTTCACCCGCGAGCAGGTCGTAGAACTCGTCGCGACGGACAAGCCCGCGTCGGACGAGGACGTCTTCGACCGCCTGCCCGGTTGTGCGGGCTTCGTTTGCGACTTCATCGGCCAGGGTGTCGTTCAGCCCGAGGCGGTCCCGGAGCAGTTTTTCGACCGCGACCGCCGTCATGAGCGCGCTCGCGGGGTATCGGCGGCCGGTACCTTCTGGCCGAGAACGCCCGACGCTTCGCGTTCGTTCTCCAGGCTGTCTTCGGGGCGGCCGTCTTCACGTGCGGACAGCAGTTCCCGGACCTTGCCGATGAGCTCCGGGCCGGAGAAGGGCTTTGTCAGGTAAGCGTCCGCGCCGAGACTGATGCCGGTTTCGAAGTCCTTGTCCTGGGAGCGGGCGCTGAGGATGATGACCGGCATCTTGCTGAACTGGCGGTCGCGCTTGAGCATCGCACAGACGCTGAAGCCGTCAATGCCGGGGAGCATCAGGTCAAGAAGCACGAGGCCGGGTCGGAGCCGGCGCGCCTGCGTCAGGCCTTCGAGGCCGGTCGCGGCGGTCACGACCCGGAAGCCGGCCGCCTCGAGCCGGGCCTTGATGACGAAGCGAATGTCCTCCTCGTCATCCACGACGAGCACGAGCGGCCCGGGTTGGCCGAGAACGCCCGACGTTTCGCGTTCGTTCATCGTGGTTCCCCGCCCGGTCGAGCCAGCGCGTGTTCGACCGCGGCCAGCAGTTCGGTCGAGATGAAGGGTTTGGAGATGTAGCCGTCCGCGCCCAGGGCAAGGCACTTGTCGCGCAGGTTCTCGGCCCGCGAGCTGGAGGCCGAGAAGAGTATGACCGGTACCCGGTCGAGGTTCGGGTCGTCCTTGACCGTCCGGCAGAACTCGTAGCCGTCAACCTTGGGCATGCGCAGGTCAAGAAGCACGAGGTCGGGCTGTTGGTGACGAAGGATGTCCAGTGCTTCCCGGCCGTCGGCGGCGGTGACGGTGCGGTAGCCGGCCGCCTCGAGCCGGGTCGCGGTGACGACGAGGATATCGGCTTCGTCATCGGCAATCAGAATCAGCGGCGCTTCAGGCATTCGGAGCCTCTTTCAGGGCGGCGAGCAGGTCGGCGACATCGGTGCCGGCGCTGAGCGGTACCAGCCGCAGGCCCGGGCGAGTCGAGTCGTCGCCGCCGATTCCTTCGCGGACGCGACGGCACGCGGCACAGGCGGCCTCTTCGTTGCCGGTGAGCAAGAGGGCAAGTGTTGGTGACAGGGGCACGGCCTGTGTCGCTACCGGTGAGACCGAGCCGGTGAGGTGGCAGCCGGGGACCGCTGTGACCGGCGTGTCCTGCGTCCGGCGCGGTTCCGCGGCAAGACGACAGGCATCGTCCAGTCGTGCCGAGAGCCCGGTGCCCGGGTCGGCCCGTATGAGCAGGAGCCAGCTCCGGCCCGGTGCGGGCGGGCGTTGCCCCAGGAGCCAGGCGAGCCGGGACGCCGGGCTGTCGAGGGGCAGGGCGAGGTGGAAGCTGCTGCCCGTTCCCTCGGTGCTTTCGAACCAGAGCCGGCCACCGTTCAGCTCGATGAGCCGGCGGGCGAGAGGTAGGCCGAGGCCGGTGCCGTGAGGTCGAGCCCTGCCTTCGCGGCCCTGGCTGAAGCGCTCGAATATTTTCACCTGTTCCTCCGCCGGAATGCCGACGCCGGTATCGGTGACGCTGATGAGTGCCTCATCCTTCCGAAGCCGACAGGCGAGTGTCACACTGCCCCGGTCGGTGAACTTGACCGCGTTCCCGACCAGGTTGCAGATCGCGCGTCGGACCTGGCAGGGGTCGGCGAAGACCGGCACCGACTCTGCCGCCCGGTGACAGGCGATGCCGATGCCCTTGTTGCGAGCCGCCGCGCTGAAGCCGGCCGCAACGTTCGCGGTGAGTTCGGCGAGGTCCAGGGGGGCGGGTCGGCATTCCACTCGCCCGGCCTTGAGCCGCGAGGCATCGAGCAGGTTGTTGATGGTATCGCCGAGTCGCCGCGTGTTGCCGAGCGCGAGGCCGAGGAAGCGCGCCTGTCGCTCGGCGACCGCGCCGAGCGTGCCGTCGGCGACGAGGTTGATGCTCTCGCAGATGGCGGTCAGCGGGGTACGGAGTTCGTGGGAGACGGTCGAGAGGAACTCGTCCTTGGCGGTGTTGGCCTGAACCAGTTCCCGGTTGCGCCGGGTGAGTTCGGCGGCGAGGCGGCCCTGGTGTTCCTGTTGCTCGCGCAGGCGGCGGTTGAGTTCTTCCAGCCGACGCGACTTCTCCTCGGATTCGGCCTGGGTGCGCTTGACCGCGGTGAAGTCGGCCAGGATGGTGATGAAGCTGACAACGGTGCCCGAGTCGTCACACAGCGGGGCGACGGTTGCCTCGATATCGCGGATGACGCCGTCCGCATGCCGGTGCCGGTGCAGGACCCGCACCGTCGCACCGGTGGCAAGCGAGTTCTTGATGGGACAGACTTCGCCGTGCGAATGGCAGGGGGTTGCGCGACCGTGGATGATATCGTGGCAACGCCGGCCGATGGCTTCGACCGGGGAGAGGTCGTAGCAGCGGGCAAAGGCCTGGTTGGCGCGGGTGACGACGTAGTCGCTGTTGATGATGGCGACCCCGGCCGGAAGGTTCTCGAAAAGCGTCTCGAAATGGCGTCTCAGCCGGTCGCTTTCGGCGTGGTGACGGTGTTCGGCGGTGACGTCGAGGACAATCGCCCGGGCGCCGCTTTCGTCGCCGTAGGAGCAGACGCGCAGTCGGCGTCCATCGGGCCGCATCACGTCCGAAACGGCATGGCCCGTAAGCCGGAGCGCGGAAAGGTGCCGGGACCGTTCGGCCGGGTCGGGCAGGAGACGGCTGAACCGGTCGAGATGGTCGGCCAGCAGCCGGCCGAGCGCCGGGCCGGAGGTCGTCACGTGCCCGCTGGCCGGTTCGTAGGCAAGCCAGGGCAGGGTATCGTTCGGGCCTGCGGCCTCCATCTTGGCCGAGCGCCGGGCCAGCGCGCGGACGACCAGCACGTACAGCCTTTCGAACGGGCAGGGCTTCTCCACGTAGCTGAATGCGCCGCGGCTCATGGCCTTGACCGCAGTCGCGACACTGCCGTGGCCGGTGAGGATGATGACCTCGGTGGTCGGCGACCGGGCCCGGATCGTGGACAGCAGTTCCAGTCCGTTGGTGTCCGGCAGGGTCAGGTCGAGAACCGCGACTTCGACCGTGTGTCCGCGTACCGCTTCACGGGCGTGGATGGCGTCGCGGGCGGTGATGACCCGGTATCCCCGTGCTTCAAATCTGTCGGCCAGCGTTTCGATGAAGGCGGTATTGTCGTCCACGAGCAGGATGAGCGGGCCGGCCCGGGGATTGGTCCCGGTCCAGGTGCCGGCCGGCGCTTCCTTGAGCATCGTTCAGCGGGCCAGCAGGGTAATCGTTACCGCGAGGTTGGCGAGCGTGACAAGGGTCGTGACCAGCGGCAGGCTGCGTTGAACCTTGCGCCAGAAATGCTCGGGCACGATGAGAACGTCGCCCGAAACTAAGAAGAGCGGTTCGGCATCGGCGAACCGACCGATATCGAGGCGATGCCGACTGCCGTCTACCTCACGGATGAGCAGGACCCGGCCGAGGTCGGCATCGGCCGACGGGCCGCCTGCCGCTGACATCAGCTCCAGCACGTCGGGCGCACCGGCCAGCCGGTACTGCCCGGGTCTCGTCACCGCGCCCCAGACCGAGGCGCGGACCGTTCCGGGTGCGGGCTCCCGGCCTGCGACCGAAGCCGCGGCCCGGCTACCGCTGGAATGGGCGGCGACGAGGGCGACTGCGGCGAACAGGACGGCAAGGACGGTCTTCACATTCCGCATTGCTTCCTCCATCAGGGGATGCCGGGCGACCCGCATCCCGTTTCCCGGGCGCTCATCGCGCCATCAGGCCTGCCCCTGGTGCGTCAGGGTCAGAGTGCTTCCCACGACCGTGAACCCCTGCCGCTGGCAATGGGCGATCAGCGGGGTTTCGGAAGTCGGGGCCGATACCTGCGCGTAGCGGATGCCATTGCGCTTGAACTCGTCGAGGACGTCGCCGAGCAGGCGTGGCACGACGCCATTGCCGCGGTACTCGTGCGCGGTCGCAACCAGGTCCACCGAGCCGACGCTGAAGCCGAGCGTCCGGGTCGTGTCGGTGCGCATCCGGGCGGTCTCCCGGCCTGCGACCGAAACGGCCAGCAGGCCGACGGGGCGCCGGCCGTCGCGGGCGATGAGCAGGTTTCCGTTGTTCGCGTAGTCGCGCAGCCAGGCGCCGTGAACCCGGGCGGCCGCTCTCGGCGAGAGGCGGAGGTCCCAGCCCAGCAGTCCGTCCGGAATCTGGTCGGCTGTTTCGTTGAGCGCGGCCTCGACTTCGACCGGCTCAGCGGTCCGGACCTCGTAGGGTTGCCCGGTGCCGGTTGTCGCGGATTCCTGTCCGGCGGACAGGACGTACTCCGAGAGGTCGCGCACGAGGGTCAGCGAGGTGTTGCTCAACGTGTAGTCGAGTCGCTCGAGCGCGTTGATACCGGCAAGGTCGGTTCCGGGGATGCGGGCCACGAAGCAGGCCCGCCGGCCGGCCTGGCGCATCGAGTCGCGAACGAGCAGGCCCTTCACCAATGCCTGTTCCGCGGGACGTCCAAGCGCGAGCAGGTGGCGAATCCGGAAGACGCGGCGGTTGAGCTCGTGCGACGCCCGGTCGTCCACAGCCGTCACGCAGAGCCCGGTCATCCGGTGGTCCATCAGCCAGGTCTTGGCGAGTCCCCCGGACTCGACCGTTTGACCTATGTCATCGGCGAGGTACCGGGTACTTGCGGATGACTGCCCGCAGTCAGCCCAACCGCAGGGCCGACGGTCGCACGATTCTAGCAGGTCGTTAAGCAGTCTATCGTTCTCCGTGGTCAACAGGTCGGCGATCATTACGCACCCCCTCAAGAGCAAATCGAACCCCTCTGATGCCTGCCCGGGTCGTCCTGACGGCCTTCGTCCGGCTTTCCGGCAACAGCTTGTCGGTTCCCGGGCCTTTCTCCACAGTCATTGCTATTGCAGGCAGCGTGCCGCTGTTGTCTGCCGCCGTTTCGTTCGTTAACTCATTGTCTGTTGGCGTGTTGCCTCCAACCCGGGTCCGGCTGTCTGCGTGGTGTCCGGTTCCGACCGCAACCGGGGAACCGATAACCCGCACTATCAGGGTGTGTTGTCCGGTGCGACAGTCGCGGGACTATCGCTTGCAGGTCGGATGGGTATTGCTAGAATACCGGTAGATGCAAGCAATACTCCCCGCGATTCCGCGTATGGCCTGCGGTGCGGTGTTGATGATGGCATTGGCGGCCGGTTGCCGTAACACCGGTCCGCCGACGATTGTCCGGGTGGAGGGGCCGGTCGAGGTGTCTTCCGGTGATACCGCGGCGTACGAATGCCAGGCCTGGGATTGGGATTCGGAGCCGATCCGGTTCTACTGGACCGCCAGCCGGGGCGAGGTTTTCGAACAGGGCGACGAACCGACCCGCAGTATGTCCTATGTCCGATGGGCCGGGCCGGAGTCGGCCGGGCCGGCGGTGGTGCGAGTTGCGGTCGTTGACCTCGACAGCATGGTCACCCGCGACAGCATCAGCGTCAATGTCCGGGTGAAGTCGCGCACGGTGCTGAGTGCCGACGGCCTGCTCAAGTCCGGGCATACCAGGACCTGGAGCGACAGCTTGAGTCACGGTCATCGCCTGTCGGGCTGGTTCGATGTTGATACCGGCCGGGTCTCGTTTCGCCTGCTCGATACTTCGAGTTACCGGCGCTGGGCCGCGGGCGACAGCTACGAGCCGCTCTACGAGGCGGTGCAGGTGCGTGAAGATTCACTCCGCCTCGGCGTACCGTCCTCGGGCCGCCATTACATCGTTCTCGACAACCGTTCGGGTAAGCTCGACCAGCAGTTCCGGGTGCGTCTTACCGCTGTCACACCTTGACCGCCCGGCCTTGAACGACGCCTCCTTTGCCCTAGAATGGCGTCGTGTTAGAGGTCTACAC
>DSBX01000091.1 GCA_011049385.1 Caldifarciminota bacterium
CCGGGGGTTGAGCTCCATCACCACGACGTCCCGTCGGCAGAGGAAGGCGTCACAATCGAGATTCCCGACGTGGCCGAGGCGGGTACCGAGTTCGCGGCCGACCCGGAGCAGGTCCTCGTTGATCAGCGTTTCGGCCCGGTCGGTCTCGCCCGCCCGCATCGCCAGCTTGCGCTTCACGAAGACCGAGACGTTGCGGCCGGAGAGGTCGTTGACGATGTCGAGGCCGTATTCGGCCCCGGCAATGAATTCCTGGACGAGCACCGTTCCTTCCGGTTGGTCGGTTCCCGCCCGGGCAAGACGGCGCGCGAGAAGCTGGTGGGCAAGCACCAGTTCGCGCCGGTCGCGGCAGACTTCGACGCCGACCGAGCCTGAGCCGTGCCGGGGCTTGACGACCAGGGGCAAGGCAAGACGCCCGCGGTCGAGAGCGTGGAGCGCTTCGCCCAGGTCGGCGAAGGTCAGCGGGGTGACGAATCCCCACCTGTGCAGTTGCCGGTCGGTTGCGAGCTTGTCGAAACAGAGTTCGATGACCTCCGGCGTAGAGACCAGCAGGCGCACGCCCGTGGCGCGGAACCGCTCACGATTGCGGGCCAGCACCGGGAGTTCAAGGTCGTTCAAGGGCACGACCAACCCGACCCGCTGTTCCCGGCACAGGGCCAGCAACCGGCCCGGGTATTCCTCGTCGTCGGCCGGGGGGAGAACGAAGCCGGCGTCGGCCTCGGCCAGCGCCGCGGCGTCGGCCCGGCAGTCGGTTGCGAACACACGGCCTCGGCCGCCGAGGGCGGCGCGGAACTGGCCGATGAGGTAGTTGCGCCGGCCGGCACAGGTCAACAGGACGTGAGGCCGGTCTTCACCGGCGGGCGGCTTGCCGGAGCCCGGGCTCCGCATCTTGATCATATCAATCCCTTCTGCGTTACCACTAACTTCCCAAGCGGCACGACAATTATACCATATCCGACGCCGGGCGCAATCTCCTGCCGCAGTCACGGTGGGCCCGAACCCACTGGTCGGTGGATTTGCGACCCTGCGCTACAGCCTGCCCAAGGCCGGACCGTCGGCGGTGACGGTGTACGACGTGACCGGCCGTTCCGTGGCGGTCACCCGGACACCCGGCCACCTGGCCACCGGGTCACTTTCGCTTGATATGCGTTCCTTGAGCGCGGGCATCTACCTCGTGAAGGTGGAAGCCGGCGACTACTCGGCGACGCAGAAGCTGGTAGTGCAGAAGTAAGACCAGTCCGACGAGACACCGCGGCGGGCCGGGAATCGTCCTTGATTCCGCCGGGTCTTACCTGTATAGTCAGCGGTCAGCGAGGTTCTTTGAGAACAGCAGGATACCAGGAGGTATGTGTGAAAGCTTCCGCGCTGTTGTGTTCTATGCTGGTGCTGGTCCTCGGTTGCGGCTCACCGGCCGCAGAATCGCCGGTTGTCGAGGAGCCGGCCCCGGTGGTGGCCGAGCGCGAGCAGGCGGAGACGGTACCGGCGGAGCCCGAGCCGGAGGCGCCGGCGATTGCGGAAGGGCCGGGCGAACCCGAAGCGGAGCCGGCCGAGCCAGCGGCCCTGCCGAGTCTTTATGATTTCTGGGCGACCTGGTGCCTGCCCTGCCGCCAGCAGAAGCCGATCATTGACGAACTGCGTACGGAGTACGCCGGGGTCGTTGATGTCATCGCGATTGACGTGGACGAGGAGGGCGAACTGGCACAGCGGTACGAGGTGAAGGTCATCCCGACGCTGGTCATCTTGGACGCGGCTGGCAACGAGGTCGAGCGGTTCACCGGGTTGACCCAGAAGGACAAGCTGGTCGAGCGCTTCCGGGCCCACGGCTTCATCGAATAGTCCTTTCGAATCTACGAAGAGAGGGTCGGCGGCAGATGCCGCCGACCCTCGTGATTGGTCGGGTCGCCTAGCGGACGACGAGCTTGGCCAAGCCGTCGGCCGCGCCGGTGACCCGGACAAAGTAACTGCCGGTCGGCAGTTCCCGGTCGAGGGTCAGTTCGTGGGCGCCGGCTTCGAAGCGGCGGTCGGCGAGCAGGACGACCCGGCGGCCGGTGCGGTCGTAGAGCGCGACCGAGACCCGGCCGGCACGGGCGACCGCGAAGCCGACGCGGGCCGGGCCGGAGACAGGGTTGGGCCGGACGCTGATGCGGGCCGGCGCCGGGAGTTGGCCCGGTTCTTCGACCGCGCCCGCGCCCTGTACGAGGCTGGCGTCGTCGAAGTAGACGACCCCGCCGGCCTGACTGCCGGTGAAGCCGTAGATGCGGAGCAGGCAGTCGGCGTAGGCGGCGTTGGCCGGCGCGGTTGCGGTCTTCGAAACTCTCTGCCAGGTGCGGACGGTCGAGTCGCCGTAGGCGGTGCCGGAGTGGCTGATATAGCTGGTGTCGGCCGCGCGCCAACTGATACCGATGCCGGCGCTGGCGTTGTCGTCGTCGTCGAGCGCGTAGGCGGTGAGGGTGTATTCCTGGCCGCCGGTGATGGGCACGAGCTGTTTGATGCCGGCGTTGTTGCCGGTGCCTTCAACCATCCGGGTCAGTTTGACCGCGGCCGGGGCGGAACGGACCGGGTCGGTCGAGCGCTCGACCCGGGCCTTGGTCGTGTCTTCAACGAGCCAGCCGACCGGGTAGATGCCGGTCCATTCCGAGAAGTCGCCGTTGCGCAGGAGATTTGCGCCGGCGGTGCCGCCGAGCAGGAGCAGGGCGGCGATGGCAAGGACCATGTGCTTTCTCATATTTGCTCCTTTCGGGATTGCCCGTTACCGAAACTCATAGTAGCCTAACCCGGGCCGGGCCGGGGGTCAAACGAAAGGCGCGGGCCGGGCCTGAGGAGGTGCCCGCATTCCGGTCCCGCAATTCTGCCGCGGCCGGGTCAACACCGGGTGAAACCGGGATGGATTCGCGGTGAAGAAACCGGTTACTTCGGCCGGGTCCGCCGCGCGGCGACGATTTCCTCGGCGATGGCGAAAGGCACCGCTTCGTAGCGTTCGAGGTGCATCGTGAAGACCGCCCGGCCCTGGCTGGTGTTGCGGAGTTCGGTCGCGTAGCCGAACATCGTCGCCAGCGGCACCCGGGCGTGCACTTCCTTGGCCCCGCCCCGGTCGTCCATACCGAGAATCGTTCCGCGCCGGCCGCAGAGCGAGGCGATGACCGCGCCCGAGAAGTCCTCCGGGGTGACGACGCTGACGCTCATCACCGGCTCGAGCAGGCCGGGCAGGCCCTTGAGGAATCCGCGCTTGAAGGCCTGGGCGGCGCAGGCCCGGAAGGCCATATCCGATGAGTCCACCTCGTGGAAGGAGCCGTCGAGCAGGGTGACCCGGACGTCCACGACCGGGAACCCGGCATAAGCGCCCTTGCGCATCATCTCGGTCACGCCGCGCTCGACGGCCGGGACGTATTCCCTCGGCACCCGGCCGCCCGCGACCTTGTTCAGGAACTCGAAGCCCCGGCCCGGGCCGAGCGGCTCGAGCTTAATCACGACGTGGGCGTACTGGCCCCGGCCGCCGGTCTGCTTGACCAGCCGTTCGTTGACCTCGACCGGCTCGGTCATCGTCTCGCGGTAGGCGACCTGGGGTGCGCCGGTCCGGACTTCGACGCCGAACTCCCGGCGCAGGCGGTCCACCAGTATCTCGAGGTGCAGTTCGCCCATACCGGCGATGACCGTCTCCTCGGTCTCGGCGTCGGTGGTGACGACGAAGGTCGGGTCTTCCTCGGCCAGCCGGGCCAGGCTCAGGCCGAGTCGTTCCCGGTCCTTGCGCTCCGTGACCGAGACCGCGACCGAGAGCACCGGGGCCGGGAACTCGATGGCCTGGAGCAGGATCGGGTGGTCGGGCGCGCAGAGCGTGTCGCCGGTAGCGGTTTCGGACAGCCCGATGACCGCGCCGATTTCGCCGGAGTAGAGCGCGTCCACCGGCTCGCGCCGGTCCGCGTGCATCCGGAGCAGGCGGCCGATTCGCTGTTCATTGCGGCGGGTGGAATTGAGTACCGTCGCGCCCGCGGAGAGGGTGCCGGAGTAGACCCGGACGTAGACGAGCTTGCCGACGTGACGGTCGGAGACGACCTTGAAGGCCAGCGCGGCGAGCCGGCCGTCATCCTTGGGCACCCGCTCGATCGGCTCGCCTTCGAGGCATCGGCCCGATACCGGCGGCAGGTCGAGCGGGCTGGGCAGGTAAGAGACGACCGCGTCGAGCAGGCGCTGGATGCCCTTGTTCTTGAACGCACTGCCGCAGAGCACCGGGCAGACGAGGTGCTTGTGGGTGGCGGCGCGGATGGCCCGGGACAGCTCGCGGTTGCCGATGGGCCGGTCGTTGAGAAACTTGTCGAGCAGGCTCTCGTCCACCTCGGCGACGCGCTCGAGCAGGTATTGCTTCCAGCGCCGGACCTCGTCGGCCAGCGCGTCGGGCATCGGTTCCTCGCGGAAGGTCAGGCCCCGGTCGGTTTCGTCGTAGTAGACCGCGAGGTCGTCAACGAGGTCAACGATGCCCGCGAACCTCTCCTCGGCGCCGATCGGGATCGTCACCGGCACCGCGTTGGCGCCGAGTTCGTTTTGAATCTCGTCCATCACCGAGTAGAAATCCGCGCCGGGCCGGTCCATCTTGTTCACGAAGGCGATGCGCGGCACCTCGTACTTCTCGGCCTGGCGCCAGACCGTTTCGGACTGGGGTTCGACCCCGCCGACGGCGCAGAACAGGCCGATGACGCCGTCGAGGACGCGGAGACTGCGCTCGACCTCGACCGTGAAGTCCACGTGGCCGGGCGTGTCAATGAGGTTGATGGCGTGGTCGCGCCAGACGGTGGTGGTCGCGGCGCTGGTGATGGTGATGCCGCGTTCCTGTTCCTGGGGCATCCAGTCCATCACCGCCGCGCCGTCGTGGACCTCGCCCAGGCGGTGGACCCGGCCGGTGTAGTAGAGGATGCGCTCCGACACGGTCGTCTTGCCCGCATCAATGTGGGCCATGATGCCGATGTTGCGGACGCGCTCCAGCGGGTACTGTCTAGCCATCAGAATTCTCCTGTGCCGTAAAACGAAAGGCGTTGCTTGTGTTCCTGCGTGCGGGCGGTTGTGAGTGAGGTCCGGGCGACAACCGGCGCCCAAGTGTAACAGCGGTCAGGGAATCCGTCAAGATGCCGGCGCCCCCCCGGGGGTTGACTTCCGCTTCGGCCGGCCGACAATGGTTCCGAGAGTCTGGGAACGCACCGCGTCGGTGCCGCCGAAACCGGGACCGTCCCCAGGGGTTCGGCGGGCGCGGGAGAGACCCGGTTTGCCCGGTGGCGTTCCTTCTTCGGTCAAACTCGCTTTGCCAAGGAAGCAGAATGCGTCTGAATGCGGGAACACTGGTCCTGGTCTGCCTGTTGCTGGCCGGGACCGCACCGGCCGGCACCGTCGGCCACACCCTTACCGTCGCGCCCGGCGACGTGGTGATATCGGGAAACGACAGCTACACCGTCGTCGGTCTGGAACTGGAACGTGCGGGCACGGTCCGGTCCTGGACCGCGGTGCCGGGCGAACCGCTGTTGCCGGTGATATCCGGCAACGTACTGATTCCGGCCGGGGCCGAGGTCGAAGCGATAACCGCGGTGCCGCTGGAGCGGGCGGAACTGGGCAGTTACCAGGTTCACCCGGTTCAGCCGATGCGGCCGCTGTCGCAGTTCGAGAACGTGCCGTTCGTGAGCCCGGACCTCCGGGTCTACCTGAGCGACGAGGTCTTCCCGGCCGAGCCGCTCGTGGCGGTGCCGGCCGGCAACAAGTCCGGCTACCGGGTCGCCGGCTTCCTGTACTGCCCGTTCGAGTACCGGCCGGCGAGCGGCCGGCTGACGTTGGTGACGAAGGTGCGCATTGAGGTGCGCTATCGCGAGCACGCGGCGCCGGTGACGGTGCTGACCCCGGGCCAGAACGCGCTCTTCCGCCGCGACGTGGCCGAACTGGTCGTCAACCCGCGCGATGTCGCCCGGATGGCGCCGCCGGTCGCGGAGATGGACGTGGACGAGATTGACGTGGTGATGTTCACCAGCGCCACCCTGGCCCCGGCGCTTTCCGGGCTCCGGGACTGGCTCGTGCGCAAGGGCTACTTCACCGAAATCGTCCGGCACGATACGCTCTCGACCCCGGGCCGGGACACGCAGGAAAAGATGCGCAATCTGGTCAAACAGCTGTACGCCGAGCGCGGGTTGAAGTACGTCATCCTCGCGGGTAACTACCAGCACTGCCCGGTGCGCTACGGCTACCTGCCCTACACGACCTACAACGTGCCGGCGGATATGTATTTCGGGGACCTGGACGGCAGTTGGGACGCGAACAACAACGGCAACTTCGGCGAAATGGACGGTGACTCGGTGGACCTGTTCCACGACGTATACGTCGGCCGCCTGCCCTTCAGCACCGCGGCCAATGTTGCCAACTTCCTGCACAAGGACACGACCTACGAGAAAACGCCGGACGGAGACTACCTCGACGATGTGCTCCTGCCCCACGAAGTGCTCTGGGCCAATATTGACTACCACGGCGGCATCGTCAACCGCAACATCGCCATCCTGCTCAACGAGCGTTCGCCCTGGCAGGTGGACTCGGGCCTGAACATGAACTCCTCCCGGGCCATCAGCGCGCTCAACGCCGGCCGCCAGCACATGCATTTCGCCGGCCACGGTTCGGAGAACGCGTTCGGTTCCACATTCTCCACCTCACATATTCCCAGCCTGACCAACATTGGCAAGCCGACGATCGTGACCTCGATGGCCTGTCACTGCGGCTGGTTCGACCGCTCGGCGAGCTGTCTCGGCGAACTGCTCGTCAACGCGACCAACGGCGGCGCGGTCGCGACGATGCTCAACGCCCGCTACGGCTGGGGCGCGCCGCCCTGCCAGGGCCCGAACGAGAACCTGAACTGTCAGATTTACCACAACTTTCAGAAGGCGCTGACCCTGGGCCAGGCCCACGGGCTGGCGCGGGATTTCCTGCGCAACGAGAGCTTCAGCCAGATGTCCACCCGCTGGGCGATGTACACCAATACCCTGCAGGGCGACCCGATGATGCGGGTCTGGCGCGAGGTGCCGGTGACGCCGGTGCTGGACTACGCCGCCGAGATCCCGGCGATGCCTCAGACCTACCCGGTCCTGGTTTCCGGCGGTGATGGCCCGGTGGCGGGCGCGCGCGTCGCGCTGACGCACCAGGGTGAACTGGTCGGCCGGGGGGTCGCCGGTGACGACGGGGTCGCTTACGTACAGCTACCCGCGGTCGAAGATACCTGGACGCTTACGCTCTCGGTCTCCGGTCCGGATATCGAGTTCACCGAGCGCACGGTGACGATTGCGGCCGGCGGTGCGGCTTCGCTGGTCGTCTTTGACCGGGCGGTCGTTGACAGCGACAACGGCCGGCTCGACCCCGGCGATGAAGTTCCGGTCTTCTTCGTCGTCCGCAACCGGGGCAACGCGGCGGCGGACTCGGTCGCGGGGCAACTTGGCACGACTTCGCCCTGGGTAACGATCATCGAGGACGAGGCGGCCTACGGCGCGGTCGGCATCGGCGACACCGCCCGGGGCACCGCCTACACCGTCCGGGTTGCCGCCGACTGCCCGCACGCGCACCCGGCCCGCTTCACGCTGACCACGACCGCGGCCGACGGCGAGGCGACATCGTCGGCAACGCTCATTGTCGGCCTGCCCCACGGCCGGGGCGGCAACTGGGCGACGCTCGATACCGGTGATTACGTGCTGTCGGTGATGAACAACGGCGGTATCGGCTCGACCGAGTGGCGGGGCGAGGGGTTCGGGTTCGTCTACCCCAAGACCCGGACCTGGTCGAACTCGGCGCTGATGCACGGCTCGTTCATGCTCGGCACCGATACGAGCTGGGTGGTGGACAACTACTACGGCGCGCCGGACTGGAAGCGCTGTCCGCTCGACTTCGAGCCCGGCGATTCGGTCCGGCCGGTTCACCCGCCCGAACTCGGCGACAAACAGTTCATCGCGAGCTTCTCGGACGCGAACCATCCCGAGCCGCGCGGCGTCGTCGTCACCCACCGGGTCTACGGCAGTGCCCGGCCGACTCACCGGGACTTCGTCATCCTCGAGTACCGCCTGCACAACACCGGCACCGGGCCGCTCGAGAATCTCCACGTCGCGGCCGCCTGTGACTTCCGCACCGGCAACTGGGACGTCAACGACATCTACGACTACGCTGGCACCGACTCGGCCCGCATCGTGGCCTGGAACCGGGCCCAGCCCGAGACGACCGCGCTCGGCATCCGGCCGATATACCCGCGCGGGATGACCGGCTGGGCGAACTGCATCTTCCACAACACCCACATCAACGACGGCTTCACCAAGGCCGAGAAGATGGGTTTCATGGACGGCACCCTGCGCCAGACAACCGGCACGACCCAGGGCCGCTGGCACGCGATGGCCTCGTCCGGACCGTATCACATCCCGGCCGGGGACAGCCAGATTGTCGCTTTCGCGCTGGTCGGCGGACGGACCGTCGCCGGGATGCTCGTTAATTCCGATACCGCCGCGGCCTGGTATGACCCGCCGGTCGGGGTCGCCGAGAACCCGGGACGGCCGGTGCCGCACCGCGAATTCGCCATCGGCCCGCGGCTGGTCATCGACGGCCTGCGCATAAGCTACCAGGGGCTTGCGCCCGGACGCGAGGTCGCGGTCGCGGCGTTCGACGCCAGCGGCCGGTACCGGGCCGGGCACCGGTTCACGACCGCGGGGGCGAGCGGCACCTTCGACTGGCGGCCGCCGCTCACACCCGGGGTCTACTTCATCCGGGTCGGCGACGAAAGCGAGAAGGTGCTGAAACTGCGCTAGCGGCGCTTCGCGTTTCGAAATACAGGGCCCCGGCGGGAGTATGCCGGGGCC
>DSBX01000094.1 GCA_011049385.1 Caldifarciminota bacterium
ATGAAGGGGAGGGGGCGGGTGCGTTTTGCGCTGTCCGGGGTGCGCCACGTCGGCGGCAAGGCGGCGGAGCTGATCGTCAAGGAACGCGAAAAGCACGGCCCCTACGAGGACCTGCTCGACTTCCTCGTCCGCAACCGCGGCATCGCCAACCGCAAGGCGGTCGAGTCGCTCATCCAGGCCGGCGCGTTCGACGCCTTCGACGCCAACCGCAGTCGCCTGCTGGCCGGGCTCGACCGCGAGATGGCCCGGGCCGGCTCGGACCGGCTCCGGCAGAGCGAGCTCCAGACCGACCTCTTCGCCGCGGAGCCGGGCGCGGCCCCGCCCGCACCCGAGGTCCGCTTCGATACCCACCAACTGCTCAGCTTCGAGAAGCAGGCCTTCGGCTTCTACTTCTCGTCCCACCCGCTCGAACCCTGGCGGGCGGAGTACGCCGGGCTCGGGCTCTTCTCCATCGGCCGGCTCGGCGAGCGCCGGGACGGCGACGCGGTCGCCGTGGGCGGGGTCATCACCGCCCGGCGGATGCGCAAGGACCGGCGCGACAAGCAGTATGCCATCGTCACGCTCGAAGACTTCGACGACTCGGTCGAGGTGATGGTGTTCTCGGACCAGCTCGAAAAGCACCGGGAACTGCTCCACCCGGACCGGCTCGCCATCGTCCAGGGCCGGGTGAAGATCCGCGACGAGGTCGGCATTCCCCAGCTCTGGGCGGACCGGGTGCTGAGCTTCGAGGCGGCCGAGCGGCTGGTGAAGGCGGTGATAGTCGCGATGCCGCCGGAGTCGGACAGCGAGCGGTGCGCGCGCTTCGTCGCCCGGCTCGAGCGGCTGAGGGAGCTCGCGCCCGGGTTCCCGGGCGAGGCCAAGCTCTACTTCCGACGGGCGGGCGCGACCGGCCGCCCCCGGCTGGCCTGGGCCCGGGAGTACCAGCTCCGGCCGGCGAACCGGTTCCTGCTCCAACTGCGGGCGCTCTTCGGCGAGGGGGCGGTCGAGGTCCGGGGCGAACTGCCGCCGGTCGAGAGCGACTACCGCCGCCGGCGCAACGCGCCGCCCGGCTAGTCTTCCGACTCGGGGACGGTCAGCTCCTGCAGGCGGCGCACCCGGTCGGCCAGCGGCGGGTGGGAGGCGAAAGCGCCGGCGGTGCGGGCGCGGTCCTGGGCGAACGGGCTGGTGATGAACATGTGGGCGGTCGCGTTCGAGGCGGTGGTCAGCTTCGTGCGACTGCCGCCGAGCTTGGCCAGCGCCGAGGCAAGGCCGTGCGGGTTGCGGACGATGTAGGCGCCGGCGGCGTCGGCGAGGTACTCCCGCCGGCGGGAAATCGCGGCCCGGATCAGCGCGACGAGCAGGGGCGCGAGAATCGCCAGCGCGATGCCGACGATGACGATGATGAGCCCGGCCTGGCCGCCGCCGGAGGATGAACGCCGACTGCGCCGGCCGCCGCCGAAGAACAGGCCCCAGCGCAGGAAGATGTCCCGGAGCAGGACGATGAGTCCGCCGATGATGGCGACGACGGTCTGGAGCAGGATGTCCCAGTTGCGGATGTGGGCGATTTCGTGGGCGATGACGCCCTGCAGTTCCTCCCGGTTCATCATCTCGAGCAGGCCGGTGGTGACCGCGACCGCGGCCTTGTCCGGCCTGCGGCCGGTGGCGAAGGCGTTGGGCGCTTCGGTCTCGATGACGTAGACGCCGGGCTTGGGCAGGCCGGCGGCGATGGCGACTTCCTCGACGATATTGTGAAGCTGGCGGTAGACCACCGGGTCGGCGGGCCGGGCGCGGTTCACCGCCAGCGCGATGCGGTCCGAGTTGTGGTAGAGCACGAGGTTGTAGACGATGATGCCGGCGGCGAAGACGAGGTAGAGCTCGATGCCCCAGCCGAAGTACCAGCCCAGCGCGGCGCCGACCGCGCCGAGCAGAAGCGAAATCAGCACGACGAAGAACGCGGTCGCCCGCTTGTTGCGGGCGATCATCCGGTAGAGGTCGGTGCGGGGCCGGGTCAAGCCGGGCTAGCCTGTGAAGCTGACCTTCGGCGCCTCGCGCTCGGCCTCGGGCACGGTGTAGAACTCGGCCGCCTCGAACCGGAACAGCCCGGCGATGATGTTGGACGGGAACATCTGGATGCGGTTGTTGAAGTCCATCACCATGTCGTTGTAGAACTGGCGGGCGAAGCTGATTTTGTTCTCGGTCGCGGTCAGCTCCTCCTGCAGTTTCAGGAAGTTCTGGTTCGCCTTCAAGTCGGGGTAGTTTTCGACCACCGCGAACAGCGACTTCAAGGTGTCGCTGAGCATATTGTTCGCCTGCGCGGACTCGGCCGGGCCCCGGGCCTTCATCACCGCGGCCCGGGCCTCGGTCACCCGCTCGAAGACGCCCTTCTCGTGGGCGGCATAGCCTTTGACGGTCTCGACCAGGTTCGGGATCAGGTCGGTCCGGCGCTTGAGCTGGACGTCAATCTGGTGCCAGCCGTTCTTCACCCGGTTGCGCTTCATGACCAGCGCGTTGTAGCCCGCGATGACGAACACGGCGAGCAGGACGGCCACGACCACGACTATCCAAACAATCATCGGTATCCTCCTTGGATTGGTCAGCATACCCGCACCGAGAGACGAGTCAACCGGCCGGTTTGACACCGGCCGGTTTGACAGGCCGGGCTTGGGGACTACGATAGATTCGGAGCCGGCGGCACCGGCAGACCGCTTCCCGGCCCCTGCCGCCGACAGCGAGAGTGAGTTCAACGGAGGATAATGATGCTGAGATTCCCGGCAATCACATTGCTGGCCGCG
This sequence comes from Caldifarciminota bacterium, assembly GCA_011049385.1. Lineage (GTDB taxonomy): Bacteria > Hydrothermota > Tepidihabitantia > Tepidihabitantales > Tepidihabitantaceae > DSBX01. The sequence continues at coordinate 2,772 of DSBX01000094.1, forward strand.
GTGTTCGCGGCAAACGGTTTCGGCCAGGAGGATTGGGTGCCGCAGGCGAGCGGCGTCACGGTCACACTTCACGGCGTCGCCTGCGCCGGGCCGGACTCGGCCTGGGCGGTCGGTGCCGAAGGCACCATCCTTCGCACCACCGACGGCGGCCGGACCTGGACCCCGCAACGGAGCCAGACCGGCGAGGACCTTCACGGCGTGAGCTTCATAGACAGCCGGAACGGCTGGGTTGCCGGTGCCGGGCCGGTAATCCTGCGCACGACCGACGCGGGCGAGAACTGGCAGAGCCAGGTCCCGGGCACCGGCAACGGCCTGCGGGGTATCGCCTTTGCGGATGCGGACCGGGGCTGGGCGGTCGGCGATGCCGGCACGATCGTCGGCACCACCGACGGCGGTGACAACTGGGCATCGGAGATAAGCGGCGTCTTCGGCGTGTTCACCGGGGTCACCGTTGCTTCGCCGAGCGCGGCCTGGGCCATCGGGTCGGACCCGTTCGGCGGGGTGGCGCCGGTCTATCACCACGACGGGACCGGCTGGACGCGGCAGTACGACATCACCCGCAACCGCAACGGCCGGAGCATCTCGGTGACCGGCGGCCTCTTCCTGTGGGCGACCGCGGACTCGGGCACGGTCGTGCATTCGACCGACGGCGGCGCGGGCTGGGCCGAGCAGAACAGCGGCACCGCGGTCGGGCTGGCCGGGGCGAGCGCGGTGTCGGCGAGCCACTGCTGGGTGGTCGGCGCGGGCGGCACGATTCGCCGGACCGGCGACGGCGGCGCGACCTGGGAGATGGACGTGTCCCAGAGCGTGAGCGACCTGCACGCGGTCTGCATGCTGGACAGCCTGAACGGCCGGGCGGTGGGCGCGGACGGCCGAATCCTGTACCGGACCGGCGGGGTCGGGCTCGAAGAGCGCGAGACCCGTCCGGTCGCCGGCCGCTTCGCGACCGTCGTCGGGCGCGAACTCCGGCTGTCCGTTCCCGGGCCGGCCGAGGTCCGGCTCTACGACAGCGGCGGGAGACTGGTGCGGGCGATGCGGCCGGGCGCGGCGCCGGCGTTGCGGCTCGACGGCGTGCCGGCCGGGACGTACATCGTCGGGGTCTCGGCCGCCGGGCGCCGGGAATGGTTCCGGTTTGTCAAGGTCAACTAGCGGCTTGACCGCGATGATTTGCGAACTAAAGTGTCACCTCTCCCGGCCGGACGGGAGAAAGGAGCGCAAAGATGAATAGATTCGTGTTCGTGTTGCTCGCCGCGGCGGTGCTGGCGGTCCCGGCCGCAACCGGCAACAGCCTGTACGGCGTGCTGGACTGTGCGGACCGGGTGACGATCGTGGACTCGGTCTTCCTGAAACAGCTCGGCCGCCAGGAAATCCCGGTCTACACCCCGGGTTTCCGGGGCGACCCGGGCGAGGTTGATACCTTCGATTTCGGAAGCCGGCGCTGGCCGGACGAGTACATCCGGGTCACCTATCTCTACGGCCTGGCCCGGATGCCCTCGGTGACCTTCCGGTCCCCGGAGCAGAACACCTGGTATGAACTGCCCGAGCCCGCGCTGGCCGCCTCGCGCGTCAAGTTCTACATCGGCGCCGGGGTCGAGGAGTGGCTTAGGTCGCCGGCCGGTGTCCGGCCGGTGGGCGCGTCGCCCAACCCCTTCGCCGCCCGGACGACGGTCCGCTTCGGCCTTGCGGCCGAGGGGCCGGTGCGGGTCCGGCTGTTCGACCGGGACGGCCGCGCGGTGCGGACCCTGGCCGACCGCCGGTTCCCGGCCGGCGAGCACGCGCTGGCCTGGGACCGGCGCGACGACGGCGGGGCCCTGGTCCAGGCCGGGGTGTACCTGCTCCGGGTCGAAACCGGGGCCGGTGCCGGGAGCGTCAAGCTCGTGGCGCGCGACTAGCGGCCGGAAATCACTTGACGGCCGAAGAGACCGGGCTAGAATGTCACGAGCGTGTTGGGTTCGTCCGAGCCGCACGTCCGTATCCAATGCTGAAAGAAACCCGAGCGGCGGGAAGAACCCGCCTGTCCCGGAACGCAAGTACGCCGAAAGAGCGCTGAACCAAGGAGGCAAGATGCTGCCGAAAGCGCTGACCGCAATCCTGTGCACCATCGCGCTGGCCGCAGGCCAGGGTGCCTGGATAGGGAACCTGCCCGAAGCGGCGGGTTCGTCATCCTCACCGAAAGTACTGAGACCACAGACGGTCGAAACGGTCATCCCGAATGTCCGGACGCCGGCCTCGGTCGAAGCGACGGTGGAACTCCTGTCCACCGCCAGCGGCGAGCGCCGGGGCGGGGAGCCGGTATCCGAACCGCCGACAATGCCCACCGATACCCTGCACTGGGACGGCCCGAACAACAGCAACGGCATCGGGTTGACCGCGGCCGGCACTTTCTACGGTGCGGTCCGGTTCACCCCGAGCACCGGCTGTACCCTGACCCACGTGCTGTGGTACAACTACAACGCCTACCAGCTCAGCCGGGCGGTGGTCTACATCTGGGGGCCTTCGGGCAACCCCAACAGCCCGGGTGCCCTGCTCGACACCGTCGTCAGCACGATGGGCAGTAACACCTGGCACAACATCGCGGTGCCGAACCGGCGTCTGCCCGCCGGGCAGGACTTCTGGGTCGGGGTCCGGGTGACGCAGGACTCGGCGACCCACCCCATCGGCATTGACGCCGGGCCGCAGGTCCAACAGCGCGGCGGGTACATCAGTATGGACGGCAGTTCCTGGGCCGAGCTTTACCAGTACGGCCTCAACTACAACTGGAACATCCGCGCGGTCGTCCAGACCGAGGACCTGCCTGCCCTGGACCTGGCGGTGACCTCGGTTACCGCCCAGAGCCCGATCCAGCCCTACCACTGGATTCCGGTCAAGGCGTTCGTCCAGAACCTCGGCGCGGACACCGTCGCCTCGGGCGTGCCGGTGAAACTGCACATCACCGGGCCGGGCGGCTACAACTACTACGACACCGACCAGACCACGACCAAGCCGCTGGCCTTCGGCCAGGTGGACACCATCACCTTCGTCCCGAACTGGTACACCCAGAGCACCGCCGGCATCTACACCGCCGCGGCCTGGTGCGAACTGACCGGCGACGAGAACCCGGCCAACGATACCGCCCGGGTTGACATTGATGTCACGCTCTGGGTCAACTACGCCAACTTCAACGCCCAGCAGTACACGACCTGGGCCGGTCGGGAGCGGGGCACGATCTTCTATCCTTCCGACTTCAACCTGCCCTACCCGGCGACGGTCGAGTCGCTGAAGACCAACTTCAACTGGCACGCCTCCTACCCGTGGGACGATTCGACCTACCAGTTCATCATCTACGGCAACGACCTCACCACCCCGCTCTACACCTCGCCTCTGCTGGAAGCGACGCCGGGCATCAACGTCCACGCCTGCACCGCGGAGGTCGAGATTGCGTCGGGCGCGTTCCTGGTCAGCATCCGGACTTTCTCCAGCACCGGGCGTCCGACGAACTGGGGCGACGGCGACCACAAGTCGCGCAGTGTCTACGGCCACCCGGATACGACCTGGTACTACTGGACCTCGGGCGAACTGCACAACGCGGCCTATGTCAACTTCGCGGGCGTGGCCGATGACATCGGCTTCTACAACCTTACCTCGCCCTATATGCAGGTCGAGCCGGGCAGTGCGGTCACGCCGGTCGGCTTCGTGCGCAACTACGGCATTAACAACCAGACCGCGATCGCCTGCACCGCCTTCGTCGTGGACACGGTCACCGACGCCATCGTCTACACCGGGCCGGCCACCGTCACCGTCGCCGCCGGTGACTCCGCGGTGGTGAACTTCCCGACCTGGAACGTGCCGGACGGCAACCACATCTACCAGGTCTACATGTTCACCTACCTCGAAGGCGACGAAAACCCGGCCAACGATGGCATCACCCACCTGTTCTTCGGCTTCGGAATCAACGAGCCGCTGTACGCGACCCTGCTGTCCGAGCCGGTGACCTTCGACGGCGTCCTGAACCCGGCCGAGTGGGCGGACGCCCAGCGCTACGACGTCTCCAACATCTTCGGCTGGAGCGACATCTACCGGTACTTCCCGGGCAACGTCTTCCTCCACCTCAAGTACGACGACGACTACGTTTACGTCGGGGTGGACCTCGGCTACGTCACGACCAACGAGGACCTCCAGCTCGGGCTGTACTTCGACGAGAACCACGACGGTGCCTGGGAGCCGGACTTCTCGGAAGGCAACTACTGGTACCGGAGCGCGGACAACTCCCTGCAGTTCCGCGGGCTCACCGCGGGCGCGGCCGCCGAACCGGTGACGGTGACCGGGCCGCGGGCCGCGGGCATCGGCTCGGGCCGGATGCAGGCGGAGATTGCCCTGCCGATCGGCACCGAAGACCACGAGCTCAACATCGGCACCGAAGACACCCTCGGCTTCTACCTCTACGCCCTGCTCGAAGACTACGCCGAATGGCTGGGCTGGTGGCACACCGAGATGCCGGACGACCAGTGGCGGATACCGGCGAGCTACGGCCGGCTGGTGCTGACGCCTTCGCTGGTCGTGCTCGACCCGCCCGTGCCGCAGTCGCCGGCCGACGGCGGGAGGGTCGCAACCCTGACGCCGAGCCTGCGGGTGCGGAACTACCAGGACGCGGACGAATACGAGTTCCGCGTCTTCCACGAGGGCGGTGAGGTTACCTCCGGGACCTCGACATCCCGCGACTGGGTGGTTGATGTCCCGCTGACGCTGGACGAGACCTACCAGTGGGACGCCCGGGTCCGGGTCGGCTCCGACTGGAGTCCGTACTTCGACCCGCGCTGGAGCTTCACCGTCGTCGAGCAGATATGGGACCCGGGCTGGGTCGAAGTCGCCCCGATACCGGCGCAGGCCGGCAACCGGCGCGACATGCCCCACCGCGGGGCCTGGCTCGCCATCGGTCCCGAACAGGGCGGCATCCCTGCCATCTACGCGACCAAGGGCAACAAGCTCCAGAACTTCTACCGCTACGACGCGATAGCGGACAGTTGGACGGAGCTGGCCCCGGTGCCGATGGACCCGACGCAGAATCGCCCGCTCCGCCAGGGTGCGCGCGGTATCAGCGACGGCGACAACAGCATCTATATGGTGCACGGCAACAACACGAACGCGTTCTGGCACTACGATGTCGCGGCGAACGAGTGGACCGCGCTGGCGGATGTGCCGGCCCCGAACCGGAAGCGGGTGAAGGGCGGCGGCGACATGCTCTACATCGAGCAGGGCGGCACGGGCTACGTCTACCTCCTGAAGGGCGACCGGAACGAGTTCTACCGCTACAACACCGAGAGCGGCAACTGGGAGGCGCTGACCGAGCCGCCGCCCGGCATCCGGGCGCGCTGGAAGCGTGACTCCTGGCTGGAAACCGACGCCCGGCGCGGGCAAGGCCACGGACAACAGCCGCTCATATATGCGCACAAGGCCAACTACTACGACCGCGGGACGATGACGCACGACTTCTACCGCTACGACGTGGCAAACGACTCCTGGTACACGCAGAAGCTGGCCGGGATGCCGCTCAGCGGCCTGCACGGCGGGCGCATCAAGAACAAGAAGGCGAAGGACGGCGGTGCGGCCGCGTTTGACGACGGCGTCATCTATGCGCTCAAGGGCGGCAACACCCAGCAGTTCTGGTCCTACTACGTGGACGGGGACTCCTGGGTCGAGCTCGACACGATGCCGACCTACACGCCGACGACCGGCAAGCGCCGGCGCGTGAAGCAGGGCGGCGACATCGTCAAGTACGGCCCGGGCGTGTTCTTCGCGCTCAAGGGCAACAAGACGGTCGAGTTCTGGCGCTACGTCGTGCCGATGGGCACGGTGGCCCGGCGGCCGGAGCGCAGTGGCGTGATGGCGGGGACGGTACCTGCCGGCGCGCCGTTCGTGAAGCTGGGTCCGAACCCGCTCATCGGCGGATTTGCGACCCTGCGCTACAGCCTGCCCAAGGCCGGTCCGGCGGCGGTGAGCGTGTATGACGTGTCGGGCCGTTCCGTGTTCCTCACCCGGGCACCCGGCCACCTGG
>DSBX01000149.1 GCA_011049385.1 Caldifarciminota bacterium
ATCTCCAACTACGCGATGACGAGCGACCCGTACCCGGTCCGGGCCGGTGACTCACTGCGGTACTGGATCTGGTTCGACACCGAGAGCAACTACGATGCGACGGTGGCCGAGGTTTCCGAGAACGGGCTGGAGTGGTTCCAGCTTCACGACCGGTACACCGGCAATTCCGGCGGCTGGGTGCGTCGGGCCTTCTCTCTCGCACCCTGGATCGGCAGTTCGGTTTTCATCCGGTTCCGCTACATGACCGACGACAACACGCTTCGGGCCGGGGTCTACGTGGACGATGTCTGGCCGGCGCCGGCCTTCGCCCAGCGGCTGGTGCTGTCCGATGCCATCACCGACACGCTGTACGAGGTCAGCGACCTTGAAGTCGGGACCTACTGGTTCCGGGGCCGCGGCCGTAACGCGGCCTGGGGATGGAACAACCAGGGCCCGCTCAAGGAAGTCGTCGTTACCGGGGTCGGGGTTGCCGAGAGGCCGGGCGCGGACCGGCTGAGAACCGGGCTGACCGCGGGGCGCAACCCGTCGGCGGGCCCTATTGAGCTCGGCTACACGCTGGCCCGGACGGGCAATGCCGTCCTCGCCGTGACGGACGCAAGCGGACGGAAGGTGCGGACCCTCGTGTCAGGCAGAACAGGTCAGGGGCGGCATTCCGTGCGCTGGGACGGCCGGGATGACGCGGGCCGGAGACTGCCGGCCGGGGTCTACTTCTGCCGTCTCGACGCGGATGAGTCGGCGGGTGTCCGGGTTGTTCTGCTGGACTGATTCTACCGATTGTCGAGTGCCGGGGCGGCCTGACGGCCGCCCCGGTTGCGCTCGGGTTCCGGCCCTGGGGCGTGTGTTCAGTCCCCACGGTTCAGAAGACCCGGACGAGTCCCGCGCAGGAGCGCGGGGAAGATGGAGGAAGTGATGAGAGGCTTGCGTTACGTGATGATGCTGGCCGCGGCGGTCCTGGTTGCGGTCGGGAGTGCGGCGGCCGGTCCGATGGTCGTGAGGGTGGTGGCGGCCGACTACCAGGAGCTGTATGACCACATTCCGTTCAAGGGCAGTTCGATAGTCATTGCCGCCGGCGTACCGAGGGAGAGCTATGACCTCGTGTTGGAGCGTGAGGACCTCGGGTTAGTGCGGTCGAGCGGGCTCGACTGGAGCATCGTGACCGATGACCTCGATACGCAGGCCGGGGACGCCTGGAACTACGGTTACTACTGCGACTACGATTCGCTGGTGCGGATAATGCGCAACTGGGCCGCGACCTACCCGGCCATCTGCCGTTTCGACTCCATCGGGCAGACCTTTCTCGGCCGCTGGATCTACGCGGTGAAGATATCGGATAACGTCCACGTCGAGGAGGACGAGCCCGAGGTGCTGATGGAGGCGACGCACCACGCCCGCGAATGGGCGGCGCCGCAGGCGGCCCGGCATTTCGGCGACAGCCTGCTCAAGAGCTACGGCAGTGACCCGGCCATCACCGACTTCGTTGATAACCACCAGCTATGGATCATCCCGGTCGTCAACGTGGATGGCTACGACTACGACTATCCCCAACAGCGGATGTGGCGGCGAAACCGGAAGCCCTTCGGCGGTGCCATCGGCTGTGACCCGAATCGCGACTACAACGGCTCTTGTGATACGACCCGGATGCACGCCTGGGGCGCGCTGGTGCCGGGTTCGCGTTCCACCCATTACCCCGGCGACGACACCTGGTTCGGCGCGCGGGCGGACTGGGCCGAGTGCGTTGATGCCCTGCAACAGTTCTTCCGGGAGCGCACGTTCGTGGCCGATGTCACGCTCCACTCCTACGGCGAACTGGTAATCTGGCCGTTCGGCTCCGGGGTCGCGCCGTACGACCAGACGATCGCGTCACTGGGACAAGGCATGGCGGCGCAGATGAACCGGTTGTCGGGCGGCACCTACACGCCCCAGCAGGCCAACTACCTGTACCCGAGTTCGGGTTCCTCCAAGGACTGGATGTACGGCTGGGCGCACAATGTCGGCGGGTTTCCGTGCATGAGCTATACCATCGAACTCGGCACGACCTTCTACCAGAACACCAGCCAGCTCCCGGCCATCCAGACCGCCTGCTTCAAGGGGACCTTCCACCTGTTCAGCCGGGCGGACTCGATCATCACTGCGCTCGAGGGTAAGGTGCCGCCGCCGGTGCCGGCCCCGCTCGACAGCTCGGCGACCGGCGATTTCACCCTGCACTGGAGCCCGGTGCGGCCCGCGTACAACCGGCCGCTCAAGTGGGAGGTCGAAGAACTGAGCGGGCTGACGGTCATCGAGGACGATTTCGAGTCCGGGACCGGGCGCTGGGAGCTGGGCGGGTTCAGCCTGAGCACCGCGCAGAAGCGCTCGGGCAGTCATTCGATGTACTCCGGTTCGGCGAACAATATCTCCAATTACCTGATGACCCGGGACCCCTACCCGGTCGGGAGTGGCGACTCGCTGACGTTCTGGCTCTGGCACGACCTCGAACCCGACTACGACGTTTTCGTGACCGAGGTTTCCGAGAACGGGCTGGAGTGGTTCCAGCTTCACGACCGCTACACCGGCAACTCCTCCGGCTGGCAGCGCAAAGCCTTCTCGCTGGCGCGGTGGTTGGGCCGGTCGGTCTACATCCGGTTTCGGGTGATGACGGACGACAACACCCTGCGCCACGGGGCTTACCTTGACGACGTCCACCCGGTGCCGACTTTCGCCACCCGTGCGGTCCTGTCCGATAACATCACCGATACGCTCTTCCAGGTCACGGGCCGGAGCCCGGCCCGGTACTGGTACCGGGTGCGGGGCTACAACGCGACCCGGCAGTGGAACAAGCAGGGCCCGCTCGAGGACATCGTTGTCACCGGCACCGGTATCGCCGGTCCGGTCGAGACGCCGATGGTGACCGGTCTGTCGGTCGCCGGGCCGAATCCTGCCGGCGGCGGTGCGATGATTCGTTACAGCCTGGCCCGAACCGGGCCGGTCCAGCTGAGGGTGTACGATGCGGCGGGCCGTAGCGTTCGAACGCTGGCCTCCGGCACCCGGCCCGCCGGTTTGCACGACCTGCGCTGGGACGGTCGGGATGATAACGGTCGGCGCGTGTCCGCTGGCGTGTTCTACCTGCGGCTGGATGCGGACAGCCGTCACACCACCCGGCTGACCATCGCGCGCTGAGCGCGAAGAACCTGTCTTCTGCGGGCGAACCCGTCCGGCCGCTTGACCTGCCGGTGGAGCGGACTATAGTCAGTGGTAGGCTAGAAAAGGAGGACAGTATGGTACGTTACCGTGTTGCGCTGGCGGTGTTGTTCCTGGCGATCGTGCCTTCGGCGGTCCTGGCCCAGCTCGATACGCTCTGGCTCCGGCAGTACGATTCCGGGCTCAGGGACGAGGATTGGGTTTCGGATATGGTGGTGGACCGGGACGGCAGTGTCCTCGTCTGCGGGACCGGGTATGCCGGCGGTGCCGGGACTTCCATCATCGTCCAGAAGTACCGTCCGGAAGGCACCCTGCTATGGACGAGAGTACACTCGGGCGCCCAGAACCAGGATGACTCCGCATCGGCGCTGGTCGTTGACGCGGATGCGAACGTCTACGTCTGCGGCACGACCCGGCACGTGCCCGGCCAGGGATTCGAGATGTTCGTCGCCAAGTACTCCCCGAATGGCGATTCGCTCTGGGCGCGGACCTTCTCCCGGGGCAGTGGCGAGGACGTGGCTCTGGCGATGTGTCTGACCAGCACGGGCCGGGTCGCGGTCACCGGCTACTCGGCCGAGCCGACCAGCCAGTTTGACATCGCTTTCCGCACCCTGATGCTGAACCCGGCCAACGGGGACACCTTCTGGACTCGAACCTACCTGCGGGACGATGAAGACGTGGCGGGGGCGATTTGTGCCGACGACGCGGGAGCGGTCTACGTCACCGGCTACAGCTACTCGGACCGAACCGACTACGCATCCAGACCATCAAGTACGACGCGAACGGAACCCGGCAATGGTTGAAGAGACACAGTCGCGAGGAGGACGATTACGGGGTTGCCATCGCCTGGAACCCGGTCAACAACAGCGTGTCGGTCGGCGGTATCGTCTACACCGACCACCAAGACTACAACTACTTCACCATCGCCTACGGCGCAACCGCGGGCGAGTCACTCTGGTCGCGCGAGTACAACCGCTATCCGGCCGATGACGAGGACCTGCTGGCCGCGCTGGTCGTGGACGGCAACGGCAACACCATCGTCACCGGGATGATGAGCTGGGACTTCACCACCTTCCTTGACTGTGCAACGGTGGCCTACGGTCCGACCGGTCTGCCGCTCTGGGTGCACCGTTACGATGCCGAAGGCGAGGATGACGTTCCCCTGGGGCTGGCGGTGGATTCGCTGGGACAGGTATTCGTCGCCGGCTACTCGGAGCGATTACTCACCGACCAGGATGCACTGCTCTACAAGCTCGGCACCGGCGGCAACCTGCAGTGGGCCTGGCATTTCGATAAGGACACGGATGAAGACCAACTGGTCCGCGTCCGGCCCCGGCCGGACGGCACCATCATCGCCGCGGGTATGGTCGAAGACGATGAGACGTTGACCGACTTCCTGGTCTGCCGCCTGCGGGAACTGCTGGTGGATTTCGCCGCGCTGGAGTTGCTGGCGTCCGACTCCATCTACCTCGGTGACTCGGTCGTGCCGAAGGTCGTGGTGCGCAACGAGGCGATTCTGCCGGGTGAGGGCTGGGTGCGCTTCCGGGGAACCTGGACCGAGCACGATGACAGCGTGCAGGTCAACCTCGGTCCGTTGGAGACGGATACGGTTTCTTTCGCGGCCTGGTACCCGGATTCGGTGGGCAGTTACCGGCTGGCCGGCTGGGTGAGGGTGCCGGGTGACGAGCGGCCGGGCAACGACTCGGCTTTCGCGACACTCCGGGTCTACGGCGACACGACCGGTATCTCCGCGCCGCCGCCCGGAACGCTGGCGGACGGCTTCCGACTCCTGCCCAACCCGGCGCGGGGACTGGTCGAGGTCCGGGCCACACTGCCGGGCGCGGGTTCGGGCCGGGGGGGCGGTGCCATAACGGTCCGGCTTTACGACGTGACCGGCAGTGTCGTCGAGACCGGGATACTGGTTCGCTCCGCTTCGGGTGATGTCCGCACTAGGCTGGACTTGACCCGCCTGCCGGCCGGTGTCTACTTCTGCCGGCTCGAGCACGACGGGCAGGAGGCAATCAGGAAGCTGGTCATCCAGCGCTAGTCGTCCGAGAGGGGCGTCAGTTCTCCGACCCGGAGCGGGGATGGGCGCGGTCATAGGTCCGGCGCAGGCGTTCGAGCGAGACGTGGGTGTAGACCTGGGTCGTGCTGAGCGTGCTGTGGCCGAGTAGTTCCTGGACCGCCTTCAGGTCCGCACCCCGTTCGAGCAGGTGGGTGGCGAAGGCGTGGCGCAGGGCGTGAGGATTGGTTGCCGAGGCACCGGCGACCCGGCTGAGCAGGCGGCGGACGATGTTCTGTACGGACCGGGTCGTGAGCCGGCCGCCCCGGGAGTTGAGAAAGAGCGGGCCTGCGTCTCTCTGCTCGCGCCGCGCCAGGTACTCCCGGATGGCCTCGGCCTCGTGCCGGCCCAGCGGCAGGATGCGTTCCTTGCCGCCCTTGCCCAGCACCTTGAGGGTATCATTGGCGAAGTCAACGTCGCCGACGTCGAGGCCGACGAGTTCGGCGGCGCGCAGGCCGGAGCCGTAGAGCGTTTCCAGCATCGCCCGGTCCCGGGCGGTGCGCTCATCGGTGACCGCCAGGTCGAGCGACTGCGCGACCTGGAACTGGCTGAGGAAGCCGGGCAGCCGGCGGCCGACCCTGGGCGCGCGGAGAGCGACGGCCGGGTTGCCGGCGATGCGGTCGTCCGCGGCGAGGAAGCGGAAGAAACCGCGCACCGCGGAGAGCTTGCGCCCGACCGTCCGGCGTTCGTAGCCTCCGCGCAGGACCGCGCCCAGCCAGTCGCGGACGTGTTCCCGGGCAACCGATTCCAGGGGCGGGCTGTCGTGGCAGGTCGCGAGGTGGTCGAGGAACTGCTCGATGTCCACCCGGTACGCCCGGACCGTGGCCGGTGAACAGCGGCGTTCGTCCGCGAGGTGGGCCAGGTAGTCATTGAGCGTGCAACGGTAGCCGGCCGCGACCCGGCCCGGCGGGCGGTCCTCGGGCGGGCGCGAAGCATCAGGCACGAACGAGCTTAGCACGGACCGGCGGTCAGCGCAAGAGGCTCGGCGCCGGTTTGACAGCTTCCCTGTTTGCGGATAGTTTATCGCGGAGGTCAGGATGAAGCGTGCATACAGGCACTGGTCGCGGGACGAAGTCGTCCGAGAGATTCGCAATCTGGCCGAGCGCGGTTTGCCCCTTAACGCCGGGCACGTCGCCCGGAGTTCTCCGGCGCTGGCCTACGCCGCCCGCAAGTATCTCGGCGGTTGGGAGCGGGCGGTGGCGGCCGCCGGGCTGGATTACGAGAAGATTCGGCGCAAGAACTTCTGGAGCCGCCAGCGGATACTGGCGCGGATCCGCGAACTGGCGGGCGAAGGCAAGCCGCTTCACGTCAGCCATGCCGAGCGCAGTTACCGCGGACTGGTCGGCGCGGCGGCGGTTCGTTACGGCTCGTGGGGGCAGGCAATCCGCGCCGCCGGGCTTGACTACACGAAGATCAAGCGCCAGCGCGAGTGGTCGAAGAAGGTCATTGTCCGCGAGTTGCGCCGCCTGCGGCGCGAGGGCGTTGACCTTTCGACGACGACCGAGGTGCGGAAGAAGTGTCGGGTCCTGCACGCCGCCGCGGTTCGTTACTTCGGGAGCTGGGCCGCGGCGATGCGCGCGGCGCGGCTGGAAAGGTTACTAGACAAATGAGAATACTCATCGTCGGTTCGGGTGGGCGCGAGCACGCGTTGGCCTGGCAGTTGGCGCGGCACGGCCACGAGCTGTGGTGCGCGCCGGGGAATGCCGGTACCGCCGGCAACGTTGAAATTGACATTCTCGACAGCCGGGCGCTGGCCGATTTCTGTGTCCGCGAGCGGGTGGACCTGGCCATCGCCGGTCCCGAGGCGCCGCTCGTTGCCGGGCTGGCCGACGACTTCGCCGCGCGCGGTCTCCGGCTGTTCGGACCGACCGCGGCCGCGGCCCGGCTCGAAGGCGACAAGGCGTTCGCCAAGCGCCTGATGGCCTCGGCTGGCATCCCGACCGCCGAGTTTGCGGTTTTCGAAGAGTTCGATGCCGCTAGGGACTACCTGCGCGGCCGGCGCTTTCCGCTGGTGGTGAAGGCGGCCGGGCTGGCCGCGGGCAAGGGTGTCATCGTCTGCCCGGCCCGGGCCGATGCCGAGCGAGCGCTGACCCAGATGATGAGGTCGCAGACCTTCGGCCCGGCCGGGCTCAAGGTCGTCATCGAGGAGTTTCTCGATGGCGAGGAGGTTTCAATCATCGGGCTCTGCGACGGCCGGACGGTGCGCTGTCTCGCACCGTCGCAGGACCACAAGCGCCTGCTCGACGGTGACGAGGGGCCGAATACCGGCGGTATGGGTGCGTATGCGCCGGCGCCGGCGGCAACGGCGGAGGTCCGGCAGGCGGTTGACGAGCAGGTCTTCCAGCCCCTGCTGGCGGAGCTTGCCCGCGAGGGCCTGGAGTATCGCGGGGTTATTTACGCCGGGCTGATGCTGACCGCGCGCGGGCTTCGGGTGCTGGAGTTCAACTGCCGCTTCGGTGACCCTGAGGCCCAGGTCGTGCTTCCCCTGCTTGAGTCCGACCTCGGCGAGCTGTGCCTCGCCTGCATCGAGGGCCGGCTCGGCGAGGTGGAACTGCACGGGTCCGGGCGCCACGCGCTCTGCGTCGTGCTGGCTTCGGGCGGATACCCGGACGTCATCCGGCGCGGTCTGCCCATCACCGGCGACCTTGTCGGTGGCGATGACGTTGTCGTCTTCCACGCCGGCACAAAACGGGACGGTGACCGGGTCGTGACCTCGGGCGGCCGGGTGCTCGGCGTCACCGGCATTGGTGACAGCCTGTCCGAGGCGCGGGACCGGGCCTACGCCGCGGTGGCCGGCATCGAGTTCGAGGGCCGCCAGTTCCGGACCGACATCGGCCGTCGCGGGCTTGCGCATAGCGGGGGCTGATTGCCGGTGGAGCGACTGAACTTGAACCCCGGGCGTCCGGAGGAACACGCCCGGCGCGTGCAGGCCGCACTCGAACGGGGCCTGGTGCTGGTGCCTGCGCTTGACGGCCTGGTCGTGCTGGGGCGTGGTCCTGAGGAGCTGACCGCGCGTTTCGGGGCGGCGTATCGTGCCGTCGGCGCCGACGAGGAAGGGCACGAGGCGGCCGCACGAGCCCTGGCGGCCGGCGCGGTCGTCCGGTGGCCGGACGAGCGCGGCTGGGCCGGACTGGCGCCGGCGCGGGGGCCGCTTCTTCGCGTACTGCGGGCGCAGGTCCCGGACCTCGGCCTGAACGTGGTGGACGATCCGGAGGATGTCGAGGAGTTCGCCGCGGGTGACGACCTGGTGCTGGTGTTGGTTTCGGCCGACCCGGTCGGCCCCGGGCCGACGGTCATTACCCCGGATGCGTCCGGGGCGACAGTTGACAGGAAGGGCAGGCCGGGAATACTTGAGTTGGAAGCAGGGCTGGGCGGCCCGGTCCGGCTCGGTGAAGGGCTGGCGTTCAGCCTGCTGGTCGTTTGCACCGGGAACATGTGCCGGAGCCCGATGGCCCACGGCGTGCTGGCGCAGATGCTGGCCGGCGAGCGGGTGTTCGTCTACTCGGCCGGGACCGACGCGCCCGCGGGCGCG
>DSBX01000052.1 GCA_011049385.1 Caldifarciminota bacterium
AGCCGGGCCGGGTGATGTTCTCCTGGGTCTCCGCCGCCGAGGGAGAGCGGTTCGCCGAAGTCGTCCGCGAGGTGACCGAGAACGTGCGCCGGCTCGGCCCCTCCAGCCGGCTGACCGCAAGCCGCACGCCCTCCGAGGCGAGACTGTGAGCGCGGTCGAGAAACTCCGCGCCCGATGCCGGGAACTGCTCGAGAAAGGCGAAACCGACATCGTCCTCGGCTACCGCGCCGGCCGCAGGAACGGGACCGCGGTCCCCGCGTTCATCACCGCGGCCGCGGACTGCGACCGGCTCATCCTCGACGAAAGCTGTCACCACAACCTCGCCGCCTACCTGCCCGGCCTGCGCCACAAAGGCCGGGTGACCATCATCGCCGCCGGCCCGACCTCGCGCTCGGTCGTCGTCCTGCTCAAGGAGAGCCAGTTCGACCGGGAGCGACTGCGCATCATCGGGGTCAACGACCCTGCCCGCGACCCGGCCTCGCCGGTCTCGGGCGCGGTGCTCTGCGACGAATACCTCGGCGACCGGGCCGGGACGACGGCCCCGGCCGATGATACCGCGCTCGCCGCCTTCGAAGCGAAGAGCCCGGCCGAACGCCGGCAGTACCTCGCCGCCGAGCTCGGCCGCTGTATCCGGTGCTACGCCTGCCGCCAGGTCTGCCCGAACTGCTACTGCCCGACCTGCTTCGTGGACGCGAGCCGACCCCAGTGGGTCGGCCGGACCGTGGACGAGTCCGACAGCCTGATGTTCCACCTGATGCGGGCGATGCACATGGCCGGCCGCTGTGTCGAATGCGGCGCCTGCGCCCGCGCCTGCCCGATGGACATCAACCTGATGCTCATCAACCGCAAGGTCGGCGCCATCGTCCGCGACCGCTTCGGCCACGTCCCCGGGATGAGCCTCGACGACCCCCTGCCACTGACCACCTTCAACACTGAGGACAAGCAGGAGTTCATCAAGTGACTCCCCGCCTGCTCGCGAAGAAGGACCTCGGCCGTTTCATCGCCGCGCTGGCGAAGGAGGCCGAGGTCTGGGCGCCGGTGAAGAGCACCGACCGGGAGAACTGCCGCTTCGGCCCGGTGACCGGTGCGGAGGGAATCTGCCTCGACTGCCTGCAGACGCGACTGCCGGTCAAAGAGCTCTTCTTGCCCCAGCGCGAAATCCTCTTCCGGTTCAAAAGCGACAGCCCGGCCCGGGTCAAGCCGGTGTCCGATATCCCGGCCCGGGTCGTCTTCGGGGTCCGGCCCTGCGACGCGGCCGCGCTGGAGCTGTTCGACCGGGTGTTCCTGGACCCGGCCGGCGACGACCCGTACTACCGCCATCGCCGGGAGCGGACCGCGCTCATCGGCGTCGCCTGCGACGACCCGGGGACAGCCTGCTTCTGCACCGCGGTCGGCGGTGACCCGCACGGCACTGCCGCGCTCGACCTCCTGCTTGAGGACATCGGCGACCGGTGGCTCTGCCGGCCGCTGACGGAAAAGGGCGAGAGACTCGCCGCCGCCCGGGGGCCCGCGGGCAAAGACGACTGCGCGGAAACGGAAAGGCGGGCCGCCGCCGCCCGGGAGCAGATGACCTTCGCGCCCGACCTCGCACAACTGGCCGAGAAACTGGCCGGCGCATTCGACCACGAAATCTGGGAAGAACTGGCCCGGCCCTGCGTCAACTGCGGCGTCTGCACCTACCTCTGCCCCACCTGCCACTGCTTCGACGTCACCGACGAAGAACGCCACGGCCGGGGCGCACGGATACGGGCCTGGGACTCCTGCCAGTTCTCGCTCTTCACCCGCCACGCCTCCGGCCATAACCCGCGGCCGACCGGGACCACCCGTCTGCGCAACCGGACCCTCCACAAATTCCGCTACTTCCCGCACACCCACGGCCCCCTGCTCTGCGTCGGTTGCGGCCGGTGTATCATCCACTGCCCGGCCGGCATTGACCTCCGGGAGACGCTCGAAACCCTCACTGCGACCCTCAGATGAATACCCCAGGCAGACCTCCACTCGGCAACCCCTACCTCCCCCTGCCGGTGCGGCTCGAACGGGTCACGGTCGAAAACGACGCCCGGGACCTCAAGACCTTCGAGCTAACCTTCTCCGACCCCGGTTTACGGGAAAAGTTCACCTTCGTTCCGGGCCAGTTCAGCTTCCTCGGCCTGGCCGGGGTCGGTGAAGCGCCGTTCGGCATCGCCTCGGCCCCGCACGAAGCGAACCTCGCCTTCACCCTCAAAAAAGCCGGCCACGTTACCACGGCACTACACGAACTCTCGCCGGGGATGGAACTGGGCCTGCGCGGCCCCTACGGCAACCCCTACCCACTCCACACCGCCCGGGGCCGGAACATCGTCATCGTCTCCGGCGGATTCAGCTTCACGACCCTGCGCTCGGTCATCGTCCACCTGATGCGGCCCGACCGCCGGGGCGACTACGGCCGCATCACCGTCGTCTACGGCGCCCGCTCACCGGGAGAACTGCTCTACAAGGACGAACTCCGGGCCTGGGAAGCCCTGCCCGACATAGACCTCACTCTCTGCGTGGACCGGGCCGACGGCGACTGGCCGGCAACCGAGGGCCTTGTCCCCAACGTCCTGCGCGAAGTCGCCCCTTCGGCGAAGAATGCGGTCGCACTGGTCTGCGGTCCGCCGGTTATGCTCCGGTTCACCCACCCGGTACTGGAGGAACTCGGCTTCTCACCCGACGACGTCTATCTATCACTGGAAAACCGGATGAAATGCGGTATCGGCAAGTGCGGCCGCTGTAACATCGGCGAGGTCTACGTCTGCAAGGACGGCCCGGTGTTCAGCTACCGCCGGCTCCGGGAACTGCCCGGCGAGAACTGACGGACCTGCCTCTCGGATGCCGAAGTGTCCTTGACAGACCGAGGGGGGGTCATATAATCCCCACGTGACTGACGAAGAATTCTTTGACTCTTTGCTGGCCGAGTGCATCAAGAAGAACGCGTCCGACCTGCACATTACCGTCGGTCGCCCGCCCACCCTGCGCGTGGACGGCTTCCTCAAGCCGGTCGAAGGCTGCCCGGTTCTGACCCCGGAGATGACCGAGCGCTTCAAGAACATCGCGACCAAGGATGTGAAGCACCTCCGGGCCCAGATTGACAATGGCGGCGGCGGCGACTTCGCCCTCTCGTTCCGGAGCATGGCCCGTTTCCGGGTCGCGGTCTACAAGCAGAAGGGTTACTTCGGCCTCGCGCTCCGGCTCATCCCCCGCCGGATATTAGCCTTTGAGGAGTTGTTTTCCTCCCAGCATATGGTTCCGCGGATCAAGAACCTGCTGGACCGGCCCCACGGCCTCATCCTCGTCACCGGCCCCACCGGTATGGGCAAGACCACGACCCAGGCGACTTTCGTTGACTACATCCTCGAGAGCCCGCGCCACGTCCTGACCATCGAAGACCCGGTCGAGTTCATCCACGACCACAAGAACGGCCTCATCACCCAGCGTGAAGTCGGCGTGGACGTATCCTCGTTCCGCGAGGCGATCATGAAGGGTCTGCGCTCGAACCCGAACGTCATCCTCGTCGCCGAGATTCGCGACCTTGCCACCGCCGAGGCCACCATCTGGGCCGCGGAATCCGGCCACCTTGTCATCGGCACCCTGCACACGACCAACGCCTCGGAAACGGTCACCCGGTTCATCGACATCTTCCCGCCCGAAATCCGGGACCAGATCAGAATCCAGTTCTCGATTTCGCTTCTGGCAATCTTCTGTCAGCGCCTGGTGGTCAAGGCCGGCGGCAAGGGCCGGGTCGGCGTGTACGAGGTGATGGTCGCGACACCCGCGGTCCGCAACCTCATCCGCGAGCGCAAGGTGGAACACCTGCCCTCGGCGATCCAGACCGGCACCGCCGAAGGCAGTATCAGCTTCGACGCCTACATGGCCGAACTCTACCGCCAGGGCAAGGTCACCTACGAAACCGCCATCGCCTCCTCGATGGACCCCAAGGGCTTCCGCGACCTCATCGAGTTCAACACGGGCAAGTCCACCCAGAAGAAACGCTGACCCGCCCCCGGCAGGGGACGGGCGATGGTGTCAGTCTCTCCTCAGTCCGGTTGCCCGGCCTCGTAACGGCGGCGGGCAAAGGCCAGCACCGTCGAAGCCGGCAGCGGTTCCCATTTCATATCACCCGCCGCGGCAAGCCGCCGGGGCGCCAGCACCCGCACCTGTGCGGCCCGGCCCAGCCAGAGCACCGGCTCTTCGGGCTGGTGCTCACCGGCCCCGCCGAGAGGCGTAGCCTGTGCAGGAACTGCACCTGCACACCAGGTGCTGACCACCAACCGCTTGGTGTTTAGAAGCATGAACCGCTGGTCCGGCTCGCCTGCCAGACGTTCGTGCATTGCGGTCACGGACGATATCGGATCACCTTCCTCACAGGAATCAACAACGTGCAGGAAGAACCGCTCGACCGGGTCATCGGTCCGAGTGAAACGCTGGCCGATACTGAGTGCGTGAGGGTCCTTCAACCGCCCGGGCGCGCAGAAGGCCTGGGACCGGACCGCCTCCCGGCGCAGGAGCGGCTGTCTTGATACCGGTTCCCCGGCGAAGGACAGGTAGGCAATCGCGACATCGGTCTTGATTTCGCGCAGGCCCCCGAAATCAGTACGGGAGACTGCCCGGGCTTCCGGACCGGCAGGCTGCAGCCCACGCTGGGTTGCCCTGGAATCGTCCACCTTTCGGCTCGATGGGTCCGGGCCCGCATCGGGTTGGCCGAGAACGCCCGACGCTTCGCGTTCGGATGAGAGCGCTCTGGAGACGCCACGCAGGATCTCGAGCAGGGTGCCGTGGCAGTAGGCAACACCCCATTCCGCACAGGACTGCCCGTCTGCCGTCGCCGCCATTTCGTCGAGCAGGAGAGCAAGCTGGTCACCTCGGAACCGGCCCGCAATGGCCATGTATTCGCCCATGCTAGAAACCCACGTTCAGTCCGGCGCGCCCGGGGCCGATGGCGAACTCCATCTGCCGGTCGAAGGCGTGCATCCGGGCCGACACCCAGGCATCGGCCATCGAATAGACCAGGACCGTGCCGGTGAAGAAGAGCAGCGTGTTGCGCCGGTCGCACAGGACCAGGTAGCGCGTCGTGTCACCGGTCTGCCGGGCGGCGCCGGCGTGCCGATGGTCGCGGGCGGCCAGCACCGCCAGCGTCACCTCGGTCGGCGCAATCAGCGACGCCTTCCACCAGTGCCCGGTGTAGACCTGCCCCCCGCCCGGGATGGCCAGGGAAAGCAGTACCGCCCGGCCCGGCGACTTGCCGACCGGCGTCGGTGCGGGCGCGGGCTCTGCGGGCCGAGCGGAAACCTCGGGCACGGACTCAACCGGGAAACCCTCGTCCGCTCCCGGCTCAGACGGCACCGCCGACCCGGCCAGAACCAGCACCGTCACCAGCCAGATGACCGGGACCGGCCGGGCGCCGTGGCCGCCGCGGACGGCCTCAGCCATCGGCCTTCTCTCTGAGCACGAGTATCTCCACGCGCCGGTTCCGACTCCGTCCTTCAAGCGTCGCGTTGGAGTCGCGGGGCCGCCCCGCGCCTTCACTCCGCACGGTCAGCCGGTTGGCCGGGATGCCCCAGCCGGCAAGGCCCTGGGCGACCGAGGAGGCGGCCGCAGCCGCGTAGTGCCACCGGCTGGGATAGAGCCCCTTGACCCGGGACGGCAGTTCGCCGTCATCGGTATGCCCGATGACCGTTACCGGGCCGGCGCTCTGCCGGAGCATCGTTACGATGTCGCGAAGCGCACTCTCACCGCCGGCGCTGACCGAGAACCCCTCGGCCGAACCGAACAGCTCGTCGAAACTGAAGACCGCGACGAAAGTGGTCTCCGGAACGACACGGACCCGGTCAACGCGGGCCTTGAGTGATTCGACCTCGGTCGTCCACATCCTGACCTCGGTCTGCTGGCGCGCCAACCGGCGCAGGGCCGGCACGTGCACCGCGTTGTAGAAGACAAGGCCGACCACGGCCGCGGCCAGGAACAACACCCAGCCCACGAAGCTCAGCAGGCTTTTCACAGCGATTCCAACTGGCGTTCGAGCCGGGCCAGTTTGTCCTCGAACTCCGCCTTGCGGGCGCGTTCCTGCTCGACCACCTCGGGCCGCGCCCGGGCCGTGAAGTTGGGGTTCGCGAACTTGGCCTCGATACCGGCCAGCACCCGGCGCAGGTTCTCCACTTCCTTGCGCATCCGGGCGGTCTCCTGTTCGAGGTCAACGATTCCCTCGAGCGGCACGCAGAGCTCCGCGCCGGTGATGACTGCGAGGGAGGAGCCGGCCGGCCGGGCGGCGCTGAAGTCGAGCCGGTTCGCCCGGGCCAGGGTCCGTACCAGCCCGGCCTGCCCGGCGAGGAACTCAGCCAGCCCGGCGTCGGCGGTGTTGACAAGGCAGGTGACCTCCTGTTTGGCCGGCACCTTCATCTCCGACCGGATGTTGCGCACCGCCACGATGAGTTCGCGCAGGGTCTCGACGCGCCCGATATCGGTCTCTTCGCATTTCAGCGGCTCGGGCCAGCGGGAGGCGAGAATCGAGCTCGCCGCCTCTGCCGGCCCAGCGCCCGGTCCGAATCCGAGCCGGTGCCAGAGTTCTTCGGTGATGAAGGGCATCACCGGGTGCAACAGCTGGAGTGTGCCCCGGAAGATATCCCGGGTCGTGCCGACCGCGGCCGGGTCGCCCTCACGCAAGCGGGCCTTGGCGAACTCAAGGTACCAGTCGCAGAGGTCGTGCCGGAAAAAATCGTAGAGCGCGGCCGCGGCCCGGGAGAAGGAGAAGCGGTCGAAGCCGTCGTTGACCCGGGCCAGCAGTTCGTTGAAACGGTATCGAATCCAGTTGTCCACCGGCCCCGGCTCAGCGGTCCCGGCCGGCGCGGACGCGGTCACCTGCGGCGCGACCAGCCGGCAGGCGTTCCATATCTTGTTCGCGAAGTTGCGGCCCAGCTCGAAGCGCTCGTTCCAGAGCCGGTAGCTCTGCGACTGGCTTTCCAGGTGGCAGATGGTGAACCGCGCCGCGTCGGTACCGTATTCGTCGAAGATGACCAGCGGGTCCACGCCGATGCCTTTGGAACGGCTCATCCGCGCCCCGGTCTTATCCAGCACCGTCGAGTGGATGTAGACGTCGTCGAACGGCACCCGGCCGGTGAATTCGAGTGCGGAGAAGACCATCCGCGCTTCCCAGCGGAAGATGATGTCCGGGTCCGTGGTCAGGAAGTCGGTCGGGTAGAACTTGCGGAAATCCGCGGTCTCTTCCGGCCAGCCCATCGTCGAGAAGGGCCAGAGCGCGGAGCTGAACCAGGTGTCGAGCACGTCTTCGTCCTGGTGCGGGTCCGGCGTGCCGCACTTCGGGCAGGCGGTCGGGTCCTCGCGGCTGACGATCACCTCGCCGCAGTCGCAGTACCAGACCGGGATCCGGTGCCCCCACCAGAGCTGGCGCGAGATGCACCAGTCGCGGATGTTCCGCATCCATTCGAGGTAGACCTTGTTCCAGCGCTCGGGATGGAACTTCACCCGGCCGTCTTCGACCGCCTTGATGGCCGGCTCGGCCAGCGGCTTCATCCGCACCCACCACTGCATCGAAGCCAGCGGTTCGATTACCTCGTCACAGCGGCGCAGGTCCCGACCGCGTGGCGGTAGGGCTCGGTCTTCTCAAGCAGTCCGCCCGCTGTAAGGTCAGCCACTATCGCCGTCCGACAGTCGTCGCGGCCCATCCCCCGGTACTTCTCGGGCGCCGCGTCGGTCATCTTCGCGTCGTCGCCGATAACCTTGATGCGCTCGAGTCGGTGCCTCTCGCCGATTTCGAAGTCGGCCGGGTCGTGAGCCGGCGTCACCTTCACCGCGCCGGTGCCGAAGCCGGCTTCGACCGCCGCGTCGGCCACGACCGGAATCCGCCGCCCGGTCAGGGGCAGTTCCAGCAGACGGCCGACCAGCGCCCGGTAGCGCTCGTCGTCCGGGTTCACCGCCACCGCGGTATCGCCCAGCATCGTCTCGGGCCGGGTGGTGGCGACGGTCAGCCCTTCGCCGCCGTCCGCCGCCGGGTAGCGGATGTACCAGAGTTGCGCGTCCTCGTCGCGGAACTTGACCTCCAGGTCCGAGACCGCGGTGCCACAGCGCGGACACCAGTTGACTATCCGCAGTCCCCGGTAGATGAGGCCCTTCTCATAGTAACGGACGAACGCCTCGCGCACCGCCCGCGACAGCGTCTCGTCGAGCGTGAACCGGAGCCGGCCCCAGTCGAGCAGACAGCCTAACCGGCGCAACTGGTTGATTATCTCCCCGCCGTAACGCTCCTTCCACTCCCAGGCCCGCTTCAGGAACTCCTCGCGGCCGAGGTCGAAGCGGGTCTTGCCTTCCTTCGCCAGCATCCGCTCGACCTTGACCTGGGTGCCGATGCCGGCGTGGTCCGTGCCCGGTAGCCAGAGCGTCTCGTAGCCCTGCATCTTACGGCGGCGAATGAGCATGTCGGGCAGGCCGTTGTCGAGCGCGTGGCCCATGTGCAGGGAACCGGTCACGTTCGGCGGCGGGATGACGATCGAATACCTGGGTTTGGACGAATCCGCGTTCGCGGTCAGGAAGCCGTTCTGCTCCCAGAACTCGTACCACCGCGCCTCAACCGGCCCGGGGTCGTAGCGTGTCGGGAAATCACTCTCGAGGGGATTGACCATTTCCGGCTATTATAGAACCGGTCGTCCTGGTGTCAATCGCCCGCGCGTGCGGGATTGACAAGCGCGGCAGGGATACTATCATTCTCCACGGTTGGGCCCGTAGTGTAGCTTGG
>DSBX01000204.1 GCA_011049385.1 Caldifarciminota bacterium
ATGGACGGGCGCGACTATTCGGGCGGGTTCCGCACCCGGCGGGCCGACGGCAGTCCGGCTACGCTTCACGTCTATGCGACCGCGGGGTATGCGGCCGGCAAGCAGGGCAAGCGCATCGCCGGGGTGGTCTTCGTCGCCCGGGACGTGACCAACGCGGTCGAGGTCGAGCAGGCGGCGCGGGTCAAGGAAGAGCAGTTCCGGGCGGTGCTGGCGCTGACCGCGGACGCAGTGCTCCTGCTCGATGAGCGGGGCAAGGTACTCAAGGCCAATCGCGCGATGGCCGAACTGGTCGGCAAGGACGAAAACGAACTGCTGGAGATGACGCTTTCATCCTTGGTCACGCCCGGGGTTATCGAGCAGGTGACCGAAGGATTCGCGCGGCTCTGGCGCACCGGCGCGGCCGAGTTCGCGGCCGAGTTCGTCGGTATGGCCGGGAGCCCGGCGCAGGTCGAGTTCCGGGCGACGGTGCTGAATCTGTACGGCCAGCGGGTCGCGCTGGCGGTCGGCCGCCGGCAGACCGCCGAGGAAGAACGCTCGCGCGAGGCCGCGGCGGAGCACAAGTACGAGCGGATGTTCGCCGCGGTCCGCGATGCGGTGTTCCTGCACCGGGCCGACGGGCCGATACTCGACGCCAACGAGGGTGCGGTGGGGATGTTCGGGATGCCGCGTCAGAAGCTGATCGGCCGCAGTATCGAGAAGCTCCTGCCTCCGGCGTCGCGAACCTGGCTGGCGCGGCTCCAGCGGGTAATCCTGAGCAGTGGCGAGTTCCACGGCGAGGGAATCGGTCTCCGGCACGACCATACCGAGTTCCCGATGGAGCTTTCCAGCTCGCTGGTCGAACTCGACGGCGAGAAGCTGGTCATTACCGTCGCCCGCGATATTTCCGAACGGCGCCGCGCCGAAGCGGCGGTGCGGTCGTCGGAGCACCTGCATCGGACGACCCTGGCCGCGATGAGCGACCCGGCCCACGTCGTTGACCGGGATTACCGGATCGTGCTGGTCAACGAGGCGTATCGAAGCTGGTGTCGGGGATTGGGCGCAGGCGAGAAAGTCGCGGGGGGGAACCTCTTCGAGACACATCCGTTCCTGGGCGACCGGGTGCGCGAGGAGTATGAACGGGTATTCGCCACCGGTCGTCCGCTCCGAACCGAGGAGACGACCATTCTTCGGGGCCGCCGGATCGAGACAGAGACCCAGAAACTACCGGTAGTTGAAGATGGGGTGGTCAGCAGAGTCCTGACCGTCATGAGAGATGTTACCGACCGGAAGCGCCACGAGGAGATACTCAGGCGACTGGCGGATACGGCAACCGGGTTCGTCGAACTGCCGGTCGGGGCCGACCTGTACCTCTACGCCGCCGAGCGGCTGGCCGAACTCCTGCCGGGCGCGGTTTTCGCGGTCTGTGAGTACGACGAGGAGAAAGCGACGCTGACGGTGCGCCGGCTCGTCGGGCTGACCGAAGCGGAGCTGGCCGCGGTCGTGGCCGCGCTCGGCGCTTCGCCCGAAGGAATGGTGCTGGAGGACGTCCCGCCGGATGTGCACGAGGTGCTGATGAACGGGTCGCCCCGGGAAGTGGCCGGCGGCCTGCACGAGGCGATGCTCGGGCGCGTACCGGAACCGGCCTGCCGGGAGCTGGAGCGCGGGCTCGGGATCGAGAAGGCGGTTTCCATCGGCCTGCGCCGGGAGAGCCGGCTCTACGGCAACGCCACTTTCTACCTGCGCAAGGGCCAGCGGCTCGACCCGGGGCTGGTCGAAACCTTCATCGGCCAGTGGGCGATTGCGCTCGAACGGCAGGAAGCGGAACTGGCGCTGGCCGAAAGCGAAGAACGGTATTCCTCGCTCTTCGCCGGGGCGCCGGTCGGAATCTACCGGACCACGCCGGCCGGCCGGGTGCTGATGGCCAACCCGGCACTGGTCCGGATGCTGGGGTACGAGAGCTTCGAGGAGATGGCCCGGCTGGACCTCGAACAGGCCGCGTTCCAGCCCGGTTACGATCGGGCCGAGTTCAAGCGGCGGATGGAGAACGACGGAGAAGTCGTTGGACTGGAGTCAACCTGGACCCGGGCCGACGGGGGCAAGCTGTATATCCGCGAGAACGCCCGGGCGGTGCGCGGGCCGGACGGAAGCATCCAGTACTACGAGGGTACGGTCGAAGACTTGACCGAGCGGCACCGGGCCGAGGAGCGGGAGCGGGCCGAGCGGGAGCGGGCCGAGACCTACCTCGATATCGCCGGGGTCATCATCGTTGCGCTGGACGAGCAGGGCCGGGTGGCGCTCGTCAACCGGCGGGGTTGCGAGGTGCTGGGCACGACCGAGGACGACGCGCTGGGCAGTGACTGGGTGGAACGGTTCGTGCCCGCGGCCGACCGCAAGAAGACGCGGGCGACTTTCGCGGCGCTGATGCGGGGCGAGGTCGAGCCGGCCGAAGAGTTCGAGAACCTGGTCCTTTCCGCCTCCGGCGAAGAGAGGCTGGTGCACTGGCACAACGTCCTGCTTCGGGACCCGGAGGGGAACATTACCGGCATGCTCAGTTCCGGCGAGGATGTGACCGAACGCCGGGCCGCGGAAAATGCCCTGCGGGAGCTCCGCGACAACGCCCCGGTCGGGCTGTTCCGGACCACAGCCGACGGAAGGTTCCTCTCGGCCAACCCGGCCGCGGTGCGTATCGCGGGTTACGAGAACGAGAAAGAGATGCTCAATGCGCCGGTGGTCTCGATGTACGCGGACCCGGCCCAGCGGGACGAAATGCGGGCGCTGTTGGCCCGGGAGGGGTCGGTAACCAACTATGAGATACGCTCCCGGCGTCCGGACGGCAGCATCTTTTTCGCCCTCTTCGATATTCGGATGGTGCCCGGCCCGGACGGAAAGCCGTGCTATTTCGACGGCGCGGTGCGCGACATCACCGCCCAGAAGGCGGCCGAGCAGGCCCGGCGGGAGAGCGAGGAGCAACTCGAGGCGATGCTCGAAACATCGCCCGACGGCATCGCGGTGCACCAGGAAGGCAGGGTGGTGATGATGAACCCGGCCGGGGTGCGGATGCTGGGGTACGACGACCCGGCCGAGGTGGTCGGGAAGTCGGTACCGGACTTCCTGCACCCGGATGAGAAGGACGAGGTGCTGGCCCGGATGCGGCGCATCATCGAGACCGGCCCGACCGGCACCGCGGCGACGGCCCGGTTCCGCCGCCGCGATGGGAGCTATGTGCCGCTGGAGGTGGCGAACGCGCGGCTGGATTGGAAGGGCAGGCCGGCCATCCAGGTCGTGTTCCGCGACATCACCGCCCGTCTTGAGTCACAGTGGGCGCTGGCGGAGTCCGAGCAACGCTACCGAAACGTGGTCGAGCGGGCGCTGGACGGCATCGTCATCATCAAGGAAGGCCGGATTGTCTACCTCAATCCTCAACTCGCCGCAATGGCCGGGCTGACGGTGGAAGAATGTCTGGGCCGGCCATTCGCCGATTTTCTGCACCCGGACGAGCGCGAGAAGGTAGCCGAGCGCTACCGCTGCCGGATGTCGGGCGAGGCGGTGCCGGAGAACTACGAGACTGTGCTCCTGCACCGCGACGGCCGCCCGGTGCGGGTCGAACTCAAGGCCGGGGGCATCGAACACGAGGGTGGGCCGGCCGACCTCGTCTTCGTCCGGGATATCACCCCGCGTCACCGGGCCGAGAGCGACTGACACCGCCGGGCCCGTTCCGTCCCAATCCCACAGGCTTTGCCCCAAGCTTGACGCCGGCCGCGCCCGTCCCTACAATAGGTAGTTATGCTGTCAAATATGCGCAAGCGCGTTCGAATCATCATGATTGTCGTGGCGGTCGCGTTCGTCGCCGGCTTCCTGCTCGGCGAGCTCTGGAGTGTGCTCCGAAGCCGGGGCGAAACCCGCGACCCCCGCACCCGCGGCATTCTGGCCCGGGTCGGCGACCACAACGTGACCGCGGAGGAGATGCGCGGCGCAATTGCCTATACCACCGAGCGTTACCGGCAGGAGAACAGCCTCCGGGACCTCTCGACGCAGGACTACGAGGCCATCGAGAACCGGGCCTGGCAGTGGCTCGTGAGCGAACTCACCTGGCGGAAGCTGTTCGACAAGACCGGCGTTACCGCCACCTACGACGAGGTCCTCGAGATAATGCGGTCCAATCCGCCCGAGGAACTGCTCCAGGACCCTTCGCTCCGGGACAGCGCGGGTGAGTTCAACCACCAGCTCTACATCCAGGCGATGGAGAGCGAGCAGAACCGCGCCTACTTCTCGCGCTACTTCCAGGAACTGGCCGAGATGTTGCCCAAAGAGAAACTGCGCATAGATATGAGCAACAGCTTCCGGGTGACCTCGGGCGATCTTGAGCACTACCGCCGCACCGAGGGCGAGCGGGTCGCGGTCACCGCGCTCTTCCTCGGGCCGCAGGCGCTTGAGTCCCCGGTCGAGCCGACCGACGAAGAGGCGAAGAAGTACTTCAACGCCAACCCGGATGAGTTCAAGCCCCGGGCGATGCGGCACCTCGCCTACATCCACTTTCCCCTGCGCCTGAGCGAGACCGATTCGGCCGATGCCGCGGCCGGCGCCGAGCGGGCCCGGGTCCAGCTCGAAGGCGGGGAGAGCTTCAACCTGACGATGCTCGACTTCACCGACCTCGTGCCCGACACGGTCGGCGGCTACGTTCCGCGCGAGCGGCTTGACCCCGAGACCGACTCGGTCGTTTCCGCGCTCAAGCCCGGCGAGTATTCGGACCCGTACCTGACGCCCTACGGCTGGCAGATAATCGCGCTCGACAGCCTCAGCGCCGACTCGGTTGCACTACGGCGCATCCTGATGCGGGTGAAGATGAGCCCGGGTACCGCGGGCGACGTCCGGGACGGAGTCGCCGCCTTCCTCGACCTGGCCGGCACGGTCGGGTTCGAGGAACTGGCCGCCGAGCGCGGCCTGCGCGTGGACCAACTCCGGCCCCTGGTCGGCGACGAGCCGGAAGTCACCGGGTTGGACATCGTCAACCCGTCTGCGGTCGTGAACTGGGCGCTCCGGGCGAAGCCGGGCGAGGTGATGCCGACCGCGGCGCGCGGGCCGGGCGGGTACTATGTTTTCCAACTGGTCGAGCACCAGGCCGCGACCCTGCCCGAGTTCGAGGAAGTCAAGCGGCAGGCGGCGTGGCGGGTGAAGCAACAGCGCGAGCGCGAACTCTGGACCGCCCGGGCGCGCGAAGTGCTGGACGGGATTCGCGCCGGCCGGCCGCTCGAAGAATTCGCCGGCGAAGAGACCGGTATCGAGCTGATAACCGAAGAGTATCAGAACATCACCGACAGCCGCCGCCGGCGCGGCGCGGAGTTCGCCGGTGCGGTCAAGGCTCTCGACCCGGGACAGGTCTCGGGCGTGGTCGCGACCAACTGGGGCGCGTTCATAATCCGCGTGGACCGGCGGGAGCCGGTGCCCGGGTTCGCGGCGGACCAGAGAGTCCAGGAAATGTACCAGCAGACCAGCCAGCAGGTGGTCCGGGAAATGCTCGAACCGCCGGCGATCGAAGACTATCGCGACCCGCTCTACTACTAGCCGCGGGCAAGGGTGATTGACAACCGAGCCTGCCGCGGTAGATTTAGCGGGGAGTGATGGCCCCATCGTCTAGTGGCCCAGGACATCACTCTTTCAAGGTGAAGACACGGGTTCGATTCCCGTTGGGGCCGGATAACGCGGGAGTAGCTCAGTTGGTAGAGCACCACCTTGCCAAGGTGGGGGTCGCGAGTTCGAATCTCGTCTCCCGCTCTCTTGTGACCAGGGCGGCATAGCCAAGCAGTAAGGCAGCGGTCTGCAAAACCGCTATACCCGGGTGCAAATCCCGGTGCCGCCTCTGCCTTGCCGGCCTGCCACCACCGAGCCCGGCTTTGACTTCCCCGGCCGCCGAACCTAGAATGGCTTGTCGTCGCGCTCGGAATGCCGGGGTGGCGGAATTGGCAGACGCAGGGGACTTAAAATCCCCTGGCCCTTCCGGGCCGTGCCGGTTCGACCCCGGCCCCCGGCATCCGGAAGCGGCGGGCGGGCCGTTAGCTCAGTTGGCAGAGCACCTGATTTTTAATCCGGTGGCCGCAGGTTCGAATCCTGCACGGCCCATCAAAGCGCAGGATTCTCACCTGCGAACATCTCTCCAGCCGCAGGTAGAGGCGAGGACGCCTCCCTGCACTGCCCGTCAGAGGGTTGTGTCCTCGCCGGCGCCGCAAGGCCTGAATCAGTAATCAGCAGGCCGCTCGCGGCGGTGTGAGAAAGTCGTCAAGAACGGATGCCGGGTTGACCCCCCGGAGGCGGGGGCTAGAATTGACCCGGTTACACCGAGAAAACCCAGTTCACCCTCAGCCCGGCGCAGGAACGGGCGAGGTTTGGCCGGGTGGCGGTGAGACAAACAACTGGAGGCAAGATGGTCCGAATACTGGTCACCCTGCTGGCCCTTGTGGTCGGCATCCAGGCGGCGCCGAACCGGGTTGATGTCGCCAACCTGGCGGTCGGTGAGGAAATCCTGGAACTGCGCGATGCCTACGCGAGGCATTACTACGAAGGCAACGGCCGGGTCCGGGCGGTGATATCCACCGCGCAGGTGAACGCGCCGGAAGGACGCGGCGGCCGACTGGGGACCGACGGCCGGGACTCGCTCGACTTCGCGGCCGACGCCTGGGTCTATGAGAACACTCCGACCACGAACAACGGCACCAACCTCGCCAACCGGGTCGGCCGGTGGCTGGTGAGCGGGGTTCTGCGCCGCTACCGGTCGTTCATCAAGCTCGACCTGAGCTCGATCCCGAGCGGTGTCACGCTGGACGCTTGTTCGCTCAACCTCAGGCTCTACACTTGGAACTACGCGGACACCTTCGTCAACCTGCACCGGGTGACAGAGGACTGGATCGAGAGCGGCACCGGCAGCGTGACCTGGAACAACCAGCCGGCGGTGGCCGCGGAGTCTACCTTCTGCCTCGAGGTCAGCGGGTTTGGCTGGAACAGCTGGCCGGTAACGGAGTTGGTCCAGGACTGGGTGGACGAAACGTACGACAACTACGGGTTCCGGCTGAGCCTGGTTGACGAAACCACAATGGCCAACAGCCAGGTCTACTTCTACTCGAAGGACAACACAGACCTGACGCGGATTCCGTACCTGATTGTCTGGTACCAGATGCCGGGCGAGATAATCGTCGCCGGGCTGGACCGGACCCCGGCGCACCCGGTGAGTGGGGAGGACATCCTGGTCAGCGCCCGGGTCTGGGCGGTCGAGGCGACGATTGACTCGATAGACCTGTCCTACTCGAACGACCGGGTCGAATGGACCGCGGTCGAACCGGACAGCGTCAACCCGGCCGACTCGACCCACTATTTCAGCATCCCGGCACAGGACGCCGGGGATTCCCTGCACTACCGGATATTCGCCAGCTCGGAAGCGGACGGCGAATACACGACGCCGGTGCAGTCGGTGTATATTCCGTTCACTTACGCAATCAGCGAAATCCAGGAGTGCGACACGCTGGTGAGCGAGGTGACGCCGAAGCTGGGTGAGTACGTGCACACCCGCGGCATCGTCACCGGCTTCCTCGAGCCGCGCAAGTTCTACATCGCGGATGCGGCCGGGCCGTGGAACGGCTTGTACATCTACAACGCCTACCAGACGGTTTCGGTCGGGGATTCGATTGACGTCATCGGCCCGGTCGCGGAGTACCAGGGCCTGACTCAGCTCCAGAACCCGGCCCGTTTCGATGTCAACGGCAGTAACCGGGCGGTGGAGACGACCAGGGTGACCTTTGACGAGGCGCGGCTGGAGGCCTATGAGAACGTGCTGGTCCGGCTCGACTCGGTGCGCATCGTCAACGCCGGCGGCAACTTCGGGTCGAACGTCGCCTACCAGTGCGCCACCTTCGACTATTCGGACACGATGACGCTCTACAGCACCGCCAATAGCGCGTTCGTGGGCACGCCGATTCCGGACGGCGCCTTCACGCTGGTCTGCAACATCGGCGACTACAACGGCCGGCAGTTGATACCGCGCTACACGGGCGACATCACGCCGATCGCCGACCTTTCGACGGTGGCGATTCTCGCGCCCGGCGTGGAGATGGAGCCGGGCGAGAAGGTGACGCCGACCGCGGTGTTCCGCAATAACGACCCGGCCACGACCGTCCTCAATGTCCGGGTGTCCTTCCGTATCGGCGGGTTCTACCAGCTTGACCGGTTCATTGACGAACTCGGGCCCGGTGCGGAGGATACCGTCGAGTTCAACGAGTGGACCGCGATATCCGGCGTCCACCCGGTGCGCGCCTTCGTGGCCTTCCCGGCCGACCCGGACCGGGGCAACGACACGGTCGCGATGACGTTGACCGTCGCGGAGGTGATACCCGAACCCGGGCAGTGGAGCGAGGTCGCCCCGATACCGGCGCTGGCCGGCAACCGGCGCGACATGCCGCACCGCGGGGCCTGGCTGGCGGTCGGGCCGGACCCGGATGGCACACCCGCCATCTATGCGACCAAGGGCAACAAGCTTCAGAACTTCTACCGCTACGACGTGATGGCGGACAGCTGGACCGAGCTGGCCCCGGCGCCGATGGACCCGACGCGGAATCGCCCGCTCCGCCAGGGTGCGCGCGGTGCGAGCGACGGCGACAACAGCATCTATATGGTGCACGGCAACAACACGGACGCGTTCTGGCACTACGAC
Organism: Caldifarciminota bacterium; assembly: GCA_011049385.1. Lineage (GTDB taxonomy): Bacteria > Hydrothermota > Tepidihabitantia > Tepidihabitantales > Tepidihabitantaceae > DSBX01. Next base: position 8,675 of record DSBX01000204.1, read on the forward strand.
ATCGCCGCGAACACCTGGAGCGCGCTGGCGGACGTGCCGG
>DSBX01000008.1 GCA_011049385.1 Caldifarciminota bacterium
GTTCCGCTCCGGATTGCCTCGGCCATTCTGCGCGACAGGACGCGTCTTCGCATGGCCGCTGAAGAAGCGTTGCTCATCCGAGCCTCCTTCTTGCTTGTGCCCGACCCGCGTACCGGCGGCGAGGCTGTTCAGGTTACTGAGACAGTCTCAGACGCGGGGCTTCGTCGTCAGACGCGCCTGTCGAGCCATCACAACCTGCCCAAGTATAGCCTCTCTTCCTGTCAACGCCGAAAACAGCATCGCCTATCGTTGAATCACAACCTTGCGGCTCGCTCCGTCGAACCTTCGATTGCTGGGTTTCTCGGCCCGGATGAAGTAGACCCCGGCCGCGAGATGGCAGACATCGCTCTTCGCCCGTAGGTTAGAATCCCGGATATGGCCTTGGGAAGAATCCGGGACAGGGCTCTGCCTTGTCTCTGAGGTGTGGCCCGACAAAGATTGCGGAGCAGCGCTTGACCCAGGCCCCGGTGTAGGCTGGGACGAAGACCCCGGGTCTGGTCCCGGGGTTGCATCTGTGGTTTGCCCCGAGGTATGCTCCAAGATACTTCCCGCCGTTTGTCCCGGGATCCTGCGCCGGGTTCTGTCCCGAGTAGAGCTTCGGGGGTCATCCCCTACACGACCCCTGGGCTGCCCCCTGGGCGGGACGTCCCGGGCGACCTGTGGCCCGGTCGTCTGCGCTATCGGCCCGGGCTGGCGGTTTCTGTCCCGGTTGGTCCGGGGCCGGGTTCCGGGTCGGCAGGCTTCCCGGCTTCCCGGGGGTCGGGTGAGGGGGGGCGGCCGGCGGTGATGGGGATTCGGCTTCCGGTAGATGAGGGTTGCTGATGACGATGAGCGCGCCGACTATTTCGCCGGCACGGTTGCGCAGGGCCTCGATGCAGACCGCGGAACCGGGCAGGCCGGACAGTATCTCGCAGGTGCGTGCGCCGGCGGAGCCGGCCAGCACCTTTTCGAGCGGTTCGAGGAGGAAGCCAAGCGCTGGGCAGGTGTTGAGTTTGCGGCCCTGGGCTTCGGCCGCGGGCCGGCCGAGGAGTTCTTCGGCCGCACCGTTGGCGAGTAGTATGGCCGGGGTCTTGTCCACGACGATGACCGCCTCGGAGATGTCGCTGATGACGAGTCGGAAGCGGCGTTCGAGCTGGAGGATGCGTTCGACTTTGCGTTCGTCAAATTCGCGAAGGAGGGCGAAGGCGCGGTTGAGTTGGCGGGCGAGACCGCCGAGTTCGTCGTTGGTGGCGAGTGTGACGCGGACGTCGAGGTCGCCGTCTTCGGTGCGGCGCAGGGCGTTGGTGATGCGTTTGATGGGCAGGACCGCGCGCCGGGGCAGGGTGGCGAGAAGCCAGGCAAGCGCGGCGATGGTGAGCAGCAGGACGGTGACGATGTTGCGCTGGCCCCAGGTGGCGAGGCGGCGGGCGCTACCGCGATGGGTTTCGACCCGTTCGAGGGCGCGGGCAACGATGCCGCCAGACCGGGCGAGCAGTTCCTGCTGGATGACTTGCAGGGTGTCTTCCAGGCCGCGGGCCGCGGGCAGGGTGAGAGTGAGGCCTTCGGCGAGGCGGTCGGTCTCGATGAGGAGGGAGTCGCGCCGGGCGCTGTCCGGGGTCGTGGCCGCGTCGGCGAGCAGACGTTCGTGGGTGCGGCGGAGCCGGGCGAGCTGAGGCGTCGGCATCGGCGGTTCGCGTCGGGCGTCGGTGAGCACCGTGAGGGAGTCGAGGAGTCGGTCGTAGCCGGCCGCGAGCCGGGTCAGGGCGTCGTATTCCGCGGTTGCCCCGGGTTCGAGTTCGCGGCCGCGGTCGGCGAGCTCGGCAACCCGGGCGATGGCCTCGCGACCGCGAGCCAGGTGGACCGAGTCGCGGAAGAGTAGGTAGTTCCTTTCCTCGCGCCGGGCTTCAGCGAAGTCGAGGGCGATGCGGTCGCCGACGTGCATGAGCTCGATGTCCTCGCTGACGATGCGGTTGACCGCGTCGTTCATGCGCCGGATGTAGAGAAGCGCAAGCAGGACCGCGGGCAAAACGATGGCCGCGGAGAGGAGCATCGCCAGCGTCATGCGCCCGCGCAGGGAGCCGAAGCCGCCGCCGGCGCGTCGGGCGTTCGTCTTCTTCATCGCCTACTTCCCGGTCGAGAGCTTCTCGATATCCTCGTCGCGACCGACGACGACGAGGATGTCGTTGTCTTCGAGGCGGTCTTCAGGGCCCGGGATATCGTTGACCCGGAGTTCGTGGTCGCTCTCGCCGGTTTCGGTGATGACCGGCACGCGCTTCTTGATGACGACGACGTTGACGTTGTAGCGCCGCCGGAGGTTGAGTTCGCCGAGCTTCCTGCCGACCATCTCCCGGCGGGGTTTCATTTCGACGAGGCTGTGACCGGTGGCGAGGGTTATCTGGTCGAGGACGTCGGGCGCGATGAGGTTGCGGGCGACTTGCGCCGCCATTTGCTCCTCGATGAGGACGGTACGGTCCGCGCCGACGTCTTCGAGGATCTGCGCGTAGAGGCCGGAGGCGGCCCGGGCGATGACGTGACCGGCACCGAGGCGACGCAGGATGGCGGTGACGAGAATCGCCGCTTCCATGCGTTCGCCCATCGCAACGACGACCGCGTCGAGGTCGAGCACGCCGGAGCGGGCGAGCACTTCTTCGTCGGTGGCGTCGAGCGCGAGGGTCTGGGTGAGGTCGTCCTTGAACTGCTCGACGCGGGCCGGGTCCACGTCAATGCCGATGACCTCGGCGCCCTTCTCCATCAGGGTCAGCGCGACGCGGCTGCCGAAGGTGCCAAGCCCGATAACGGCAAACTGTTTCATATCTGCATTCCTCCCTTATCCGGCCATCACCCGCGCCGCGGGGTAGCCGATGGCGACCCGGGAACTGCGCGGGCGCATTGCCAGTGCCAGTGTCAGCGGGCCGACGCGGCCGACGTACATCAGCGCGACAAGGATGAGCCGTCCCGGTACGCTGAGTTCGGCGGTCAGCCCGGTCGTGAGTCCGACGGTGCCGAAAGCGGAGAAGGTCTCGAAGAGCAGGCGCTCGAAGGGCGCGCGCTCGGTGATGAGCAGGAGCGCGAAGGCGATGACGACGATGCCCGCGGCGACCGCGGCGATGGCGGCCGCCCGGTAGACGACGCCGCCGGGAATCGCCCGCCGGCCGAGGGTGACGTCCTCACGGCCGAGGATGCGGTTGCGGACCGAGAGGACGAGAATGGCCAGGGTGGTGGTCTTGATGCCGCCGCCGGTGCCGCCCGGCGATGCACCGACGAACATGAGCGCGGCCCAGAGGAACAGGGTCACCGGGTGGAGGGCGCCGAGCGTGACGGTATTGAAGCCGGCGGTGCGTACGCTGACCGACTGAAAGAGCGCGGCCAGCAGGCGCGGGCCGGTCGTCAGGGCGGAAAGCGAGCGGTCGTACTCGGCGAAGAAGAAGGCGACAGTGCCCGCAAGGACAAGCGCGGCCGAAGTCGCGAGCACGAGCCGGGCGTGGACGCTGAGCCGGCGCAGGCTGTGAAGCGGACCGTGACGGATGGTGTTGCGGTTGAAGAGTTCGCCCACAACGGCGAAGCCGAGGCCGCCGAGCAGGATGAGCATCATGAAGACAGCACCGGTCGGCAGGTCGGTCTGGAAGCGGACCAGCGAGTCGGGGTAGAGCGAGAAGCCGGCGTTGCAGAAGGCGGAGACCGAGTGAAAGGCGGCGTGCCAGAGCGCGTCGGTCCAGCGCGGGTGGGCGGGCAGGAAGCGGATGAAGAGCAGGACCGCGCCGATGAGCTCGACGGTGAAGACAACTGTGACGACATAGCGCAGGATGCGGGCGATGTCGGTGTCGCGCGACTCGCCGATGATATCGGAGACGGTGCGGCGCTCGCCGAGCCCGAGGCGGCGGCCGAGCATCACCCCCATGCCGGCGGAGAAGGTCATGATGCCGAGCCCGCCCAGCTGGAACAGGCCCATTATCACGAGCTGGCCGAAGGTGGACCAGTGGTGCGGCGTGCCGACCACGACGAGGCCGGTGACGCAGGCGGCCGAGGTGGCGGTGAAGAGCGCGGTGATAAGGCCGGTGACCGAGCCGTCACGGGTGGCGGCCGGGAAGGTGAGGAGCAGGGTGCCGACCACGATCAGTCCGAGGAAGCTGAGCGCGAGCAGGCGGACCGGTTGGAGCCGCATCCGTTCGATGAAGCCGGCAAAGTAACGGGAGCGGGTGAAGCCCTGGATGAGGACGAGGAACTGGCGGAGGATGACGAAGGTGATGCCGGTGCCCCCGGCGGCAACCGCGAAGGTGATGGGCACGATGAGCGCGAGGTCGTACCAGCGCTTGCGCAGGTGGTCGAGGCGTGAGACCGCGGTCGCGAAGCCGAGCGCGACGTCGAAGACGAACACACCGAGTACGAGGAACTGGAAACCGACGATCGCGGCGATGAGAAGCGGGGCGGTGATGAGGCCGTAGCCGGAGCGGAGCACGACGAGCAGGAGCGCAACTCCGACCAGCGCGGTGGTCAGAGTGTGAAAGCGCCTGGCCCAGCGCGGTGGCTCGGCGGCGGTGCGGATTACCCGCAGGCGACGCAGTACCAGCATCAGGTCAGAGGTTAGCTAAGAGGCCGGACAAGTCAATGGACGAGCCGACCGGGAGCGGCGCGATGTCACGGCCCTGCGCGTCTTCGGTTTCGGGGCGCGTCAGACACCCGGCCCGAAACCCGGGCCTTCCTCGGATGCCGGCTGTTCCTCGATGAACCCGAAGGTCTTTTCCCGCGCGAAGCTGGCCACGACCCGGCCTTCGCGCTGGAACTCCAGCAGGTCGTCCTTGATGACGAAAGCATCGGCCTCGAAAGTCACCTGGGTGCGGCCGGTGTGAGTGTCGAGGTAGACGGTGAATATCTTCACTCAGTGCCTCCTTTGGCGGCTCGGCTCTATGAACATGGGTGAGAATAGTGTCAGCAACCGATGCTGTCAATGCTGTTTGGAGCTTGACCGGTGACCGGTGTCGGGCATAATTACGGCGACACTGCCGTACGGGTCCGGTAGTGGTGAGAGCCCGGTGGCCGAGGCCGGGTTAAGAAACTGAACCCGGACGGGAGGAAGTAGTGACAGGTGATTTGCCGATCTACGACAAGTTCGGTACCGCGCAGTACCGGCTCTGCGACTTGGTTTTCTATGACTACCAGGGCAAGCCCCGCGGCTTCCTGGTCGGTGAAGCGGTCTACGATATCCGCGGACAGCATCGCGGTTTCTACAAGTCCTACGTCATGCGTGACCGGATGGGCATGGTCATCGGTTTCGCCGAGGGCGCGCGCATCGAGGGCATGACCCTGCCCTTGGTGAACATCCCGTCGGTGCCCTACCGGAACCTGCCCGCACCCGAGCCGCCGCCCGACTGCAATCACAAGGACTGCCGCGAAGGCCCGCCCAAGTGGTCAATGATGCCGCTGGGCAACATGCTCGTGCTCTAGCCCGGCTCCGCCGGGCCGGCGGTTGCGCGAGACGGATCTCTCCCTATACTGCGGCGTGACTGATTTCTCGCTCCTGCGGCGCGAGATGGTTGAGCGCCAGGTGGTCCGGCGCGGGGTGCGCGACCCGCGGGTGCTGGCCGCCCTGCGCAAGGTGCCGCGCCACGAGTTCGTGCCCGAGGACTTTCGTCACCACGCCTATGAGGACCGGCCCCTGCCCATCGGACAGGGGCAGACGATTTCTCAGCCCTACATGGTCGCGGCGATGACCGAGGCCCTGCTCGGCCCCGGCCCCGTGTCGGTGGGCAGTGTGCTTGAGGTCGGCACCGGCTCCGGCTACCAGGCCGCGGTGCTGGCCGAGCTGGCCGCAAGGGTGCACACCGTTGAGATAGTCCCGGAGCTTTCGGCCCGGGCGCGCCGAACCCTGGCGAGGCTCGGCTACCGCAATGTCCGACTACATACCGCCAACGGCCGGGTCGGCTGGCCCGTGTCCGCGCCCTACGACCGGGTGATGGTCACCGCCGGCGCGGAGACGATGCCTTACCGGTTGGTCGAGCAACTCGGGGACGGGGGACGGATCGTCGTGCCGGTCGGTCGGGGTCCCACCCAGTCGCTGGTGCTGGGCGTCAAGCGCGGCGGCCGGCTGGTCCAGCGGCGACTGTTCGACTGCGTCTTCGTGCCGTTTGTGCGGGGCCGGGAGGGCCCGGCCGGTGGTTGACTCGCCCGCATTTGGGCCTATGATTGTCTACACTGTTCTGGCGTGTTGCCGCAAGTCCGGGGCGTAGCGCAGTTGGTTAGCGCGCTTGGTTCGGGACCAAGAGGTCGCTGGTTCAAATCCAGTCGCCCCGATTCTTCCAGAAGGGAGAGCTCCTGATGTCAACTCCGCCGCGTGAAGCAGTCCGGGAGTTGTTGAGCGAGAAGACGATTGCCCGCCGGGTCTCGGAACTCGCCGCCCGGATATCGGCCGACTACGCCGGCCGTGAGGTCATTGTCATCGGCATCCTCAAGGGGTCGTGGATATTCCTCGCCGACCTCGTACGTCTCATGACCGTTCCGGTCGTGATTGATTTCATGACCGTTTCCAGCTACGGCACCAGCACCCGGACTTCGGGCGTGGTCAAGATTGTCACCGACCTGAAGTGTCCGCTCGAGGGCCGCGACGTGCTGCTGGTTGAGGACATCCTCGACAGCGGGCTGACGATGCGCTACCTGCTCGACAATCTCAGGCGCCGCGGGCCGAGGAGTCTCCGGGTCTGCGTGTTGATGGACAAGCCGGCACGGCGCAAGGTCGAGATCAGGCCCGACTACGTCGGGTTCGAGGTTCCGGACGAGTTCGTCGTCGGCTACGGCACGGACTACGCGGAGCGCTTCCGTCACCTGCCGTTCATCGGTTGCCTGGAGAACCGCGAGGGAGAGGGCGATGACGCGCGCTGAGGTCGAGGCCCGGGCCGGCTTGCTCGCGGTCGCCCGCGGCGAGGAGCCGGCGGACCTGCTGTTGCGGGGCGGGCAGGTCGTCAACGTCTTCACCGGCGAGATTCACCGGGCCGACGTGGTCATCAAGGACGGGCTCATCGCCGGGGTCGGCGAGGGCTACGACCGGGCGGGTGAGACCGTTGACGTGTCCGGCCGGTACCTTGCGCCCGGCTTCATTGACGGCCACATCCACATCGAGAGTTCGATGCTACCGGTGCACGAGTTCGCCCGGCTCTGCCTCGCGCACGGCACGACCGCGGTTGTCTGTGACCCGCACGAGATTGCCAACGTCCTGGGTGTGAAGGGTGTCGAGTACATGCTCCGGGCGAGCGAGGGGTTGCCGCTGGACGTGTTCCTGATGGCGCCGTCCTGTGTGCCGGCGACCGGGATGGAGAGTGCCGGCGCCCGGGTTGCCGCCCGCGACGTCGCGAAACTGCTCAGGCACGAACGGGTGCTCGGCCTCGCCGAGATGATGAACTACCCGGGCGCGGCGTTCGGGGACAGGGAGGTGCTGGCCAAGATTGCCGCGGCCCGGGCCGCGGGCAAGCCGGTGGACGGGCACGCGCCCGGGTTGGGCGATCACCTGCTCCAGGCCTATGCCGCGGCCGGCATCGGTTCGGACCACGAGTGCGTGGGCCGGCGCGAGGCGCGCGAGAAACTGCGGGCCGGGATGCGGCTGATGGTGCGTGAGGGTTCGGCCGCCCGCAACCTGATCGGGCTCCTGCCGGTGGTGAGCGACTTCTGCCTCCGGCGCTGCATGTTCGTAACCGACGACAAGCACCCGGAAGAGCTTCTGCGTGATGGCCATCTCGACGTGACGCTCCGGCACGCGGTGCGCCAGGGTATGCACCCGGCCGCGGCGGTGCAGATGGTGACGCTGAACCCGGCCGAGTACTTCGGGCTGGCCCGGCGCGGCGCGATTGCGCCCGGCTGGCGGGCCGACATCGTCGTGCTTGCGGACTTGGAGCGGTTCCGGGTGCGGCACGTGTTCAAGGACGGCAAGGCCGTGGCCGAGGAGGGTCGGCCGGTGGTGAAGCTGAAGCCCCTGCGTGACCGGAGCGTCACCGGCACGGTCAGACCGGGGCGTCTCGTTCGGGGCATATTCCACATCAAGGCGGACGGCGAACTGTGCCGGGTCATCCGGGTCGTGCCGGACCAGATCGTGACCGAACAGCACATCCTGCGCCCGACGGTGCGGCAGGGCGAGGTCGTCGCCGACAGCGAGCGCGACCTGCTGAAGCTGGCGGTCATCGAGCGGCACCGGGCGACCGGCCGGGTCGGGCTCGGCCTTGTCGCCGGCTTCGGGCTCAAGCAGGGCGCGCTGGGCACGACGGTGGCCCACGATTCCCACAACATCATTGTCGTCGGGGCGAGTGACGAGGACATGCTGGCCGCCGCGAAGGAGCTCAAGCGGATCGGCGGCGGGATGGTCGCGGTCGCCCGCGGCCGGGTGGCGGCGAGCCTGAAACTGCCGGTCGCCGGCCTGATGGCCGATGCGCCGGCCGAGAGCGTGGCCGCGGACCTGCGCCGGCTGACCGAGAAGGCGCGCGTCTGGGGTTCGCGCCTGCCCAACCCGTTCGCGACGCTGTCTTTTCTGGCCCTGCCGGTGATACCGGAACTCAAGCTGACCGACTTGGGGCTGGTGGATGTCAGCCGGTTCAAGCCGGTCGGGTTCTTCGTGCGGGACTAGACCGGTCCCCGGTTGATTTCCGGCCGCCGGGCGCTAGTATTCGACGCTGAGATTACAGGAGGAACCATGACCAGAGAGTA
>DSBX01000007.1 GCA_011049385.1 Caldifarciminota bacterium
CACCCGGCGGGTCATCCGGTGCATCACCGGGCCGGCAATCCGGACGGTAATCCGGCCGGCAATCCGCCCGGTCATCCGCCCGGCAACCCGTCCGGTCACCGCCCGCGTCACCGGCCCGGTTGCTCCCCCGGTCATCGGCCCGGTCACGCGGACAATGCGGGTAGGGGTCGGAAGGGAACCGGCCCGGTCGGGCCGAGTGTCTCCAGTTGACACGGACGAACTCCTGTTTAGTATCGTCTCGGAGGCGGATGGGTGCTGGTGTGCCTGGCGGACTTCAAATCCGTGTGGCCTGCGATAAGTGGGCCGGTAGGTTCGATTCCTACACGCCTCCGCCAATTCCGGTCGCTCTCCTCTCTCCTTCGGGAGGGAGGATTGCTTTTCGGTCAGGCGTTGTCTTCGCGCCGCTCCCGGTTGACCTCGGCATCGGTGCGGCGCAGGTAGCGGGGATACAGGTCCTCGGGCCGGTCCGCACCTTCGCGCTCGATACCGGCCCGGGCCAGCACCGCGACCGCGAACGCGCAGGGAAAGCGCACGCCGGTGTCAATCGCGTCCGCGCCGGCCAGCGCTTCGCGGCAGAGTTCGACCCCGGACCCGGCCGGCGCGACCGGTAGTCCGGCCCCACCCGCCTCGCGGAGCAGTTCCCCGACCCGGTCCGGCGCGATGACGCACGGCTCGACCAGCGCCCGGCCCGAATCGTACAACCCGCAGTAGACCTGGCCCCGGCGAGCATCGAGGAGGGCGAGCACTCGCCGGGTCGGCCGGCAGGTTTCGGCCAGCGCGGGCAGTGTCCCGACCGCCTTGAGAGGAATGTCACGCGGCAGCGCGAGGCCGAGTGCAATCGCGATGCCGACCCGCAGGGAGGTGAACATCCCCGGGCCGACCGTGACGCCGATGCCGGCGAGTTCGTCAAGCCCGGTGCCGGTCGCGGCCAGCACCTCGTCAACCAGTTCGAGCAGGACCTCGTTGTGGTTGGTGCCCTCCCGGGCGCTCTCGCGGATGAGCTCTTCCCCGCGCGCGAGCGCAACCGCGGACCTCGCCCCGGAACTCTCGATACCCAGCACCGGCCCGCGGAGGGTGGTCATCACCGAGCCGAAGGCCCGGGCCGGTTGAGACGGAACAGGCGGCCAAGCCCGCGCAGGCCCAACAGCGAATCAACCGCTTCCATCCTCGGCATATGACGGGAAAGGAGCCCGGCCGTGCCGCCGGTGCCGATGAGCCGCCAGCGTCGGCCGGTTTCGGCCTCGGCCCGGATGAGCGCCCGCTCGACCCCGCCCGCAACCGCGGCCAGCGCGCCGGCGGCCAGCGCCTCGCCGGTTTCACGCGTGAAGACACCGACCCGCGGCCGGAACCGGACGACCGGCAGGGCGGCGGTGCCTCGACCCAGCGCCGAGAGCATCAGCGCCGGGCCGGGAAGTATCGGTCCGCCCCGGAAGCATCGCTCCCGGTCCACGAAGTTCAGGGTGACCGCGGTGCCGAAGTCCGCAACCGCGAGGTCGCCGGTCCAGCGTTCGGCCGCGCCTTCGGCGACACAGAGCCGGTCCGCGCCCAGGGTCCGCCGGTCATAGCGCACGCGAAGGCCGGTGCGGGCCCGGGCGCTGACCACGAACGGTGCCCGGGCGGTAACCGCCTTGAGTGCGCGGGCCAGCGGCCGCGTCGCCCGGGGAACGACCGAGGCCAGCGCGGCATCCTCGGCCCGGAGCCCGCTGAGCAGGCGGGCCGGGTTTTCGATGACGCGGTCGGTACGGGCGAGTCGAACCGGGTGCAGTGTCCGGCCGCGCACCAGCGCCAGCCGGCAGTTGGTGTTCCCGGCGATGAGCAGGATTGTGCCCGGCACCGGGACCGCTACCGCAGGCGCCGGACCTGGCCCGAGTTGACCGCGACGATGCCGCCGTCGCTCCGGCGGATGACCAGCCTGCCCTCGCTGTCAATGTCGACAACGGTGCCGATGTGCCGGCGGAACATCGTCCTGGCCTCGACCCGGCGGTGGAGCACCGCGGAGCGGGTCTTGAATTCGTCGAGCAGGGCGGGCAGTTCGTCGTTGCGGGCTCTTTCGAGGATGGCGAAGAAACGCCTCAGGATCGCGTCCAGCAGTTCCAGCTTCTCCCACTCCCGGCCGGTGGCCTGGGCTATCGAACCCGCCTCGCCCAAGTCCGCAATCTCCGGGAAGGCGGACTGGTTGACGTTGAGCCCGATGCCGACCACGAGCGCGTCGCGCCGCTGTTTGCAAAGGATGCCGCAGATCTTTCTTTCGTTCAGCATCAGATCATTGGGCCAGCGAATCGTCGCGCGTGCGCCGGTGACGTCCTGGATTCCCTGCGAAACCGCGAGCCCGGTCAACAGGGTGAGCTGACCAATCGGCAGGGCCGGGTCATCGGCACCGACAAACAGGAGCAGGGAAAAGGTCAGACTGCCGTCGTCGGAAAACCAGCGCCGCCGGAACCGGCCCCGGCCCGCGGTCTGGCGCCGGGCGAGCACCACCGCCGGCTCGCGCCGTGCCGCCAGTGAGAAGGCATATTCGTTGGTCGAATCCACCTGCTCGCGCAGGTGCACCCGGCCGAACCGGGCCAGCCGGGCCAGCAGTTCGCCCGGAATCTGGACCGCACTATCGCTCATGGCTCAGCGCGTCACGACGACTTTCACCTGGCCCCGGTCCAGGCACGCGAAGTAGATTCCGGCCCCGACCGCGCGGCCGCGGGCGTCATTGCCGTCCCAGTACCAGCGGTTCCCCTCCGGGGCGAGCCGCCGGACCAGCCGGCCGTCATTGGCGTAGATGTCGAGCGGACCGGGCATGCTCCGGGCGTGGGCCAGTGCAAAGGTCACCGCCCCCGGGCTCGGGTTGGGCCGGGCCTCAAGCCGGGCCGGCACCGGCGCGTACTCCTCCTCGCTGGTCCCGGTCGGCGAGGTGTTCAGGAACAGCAGGTTGCGGGTCCCGGTGTTTCGGTCCCAGTTCGTGACCGCGAGGTCGAGCCGGCTCGAATAGCGATAATGGCAAACGACGTCCGCGCCCGGCACCGGGCTCTCGGCAAGGCTGAACCAGGCCGCGAGCGGGTCCGCACTCCAGCTCCCGATCGGCACCGCGACGTCGTCCACGGTGACGCTGTCAATGAACTGGACCGGGGCGCGGGACAGGCTCCAGAGCCGGCGCGCGCCATCGCCGGTGAACTCCGCGGTCGCGTCTTCGATGTACCGGTTGCCGACGTCGGCCCACATCACCGTCTCACCGACAAGCCGCCAGATGGTCGTCGGTTGCCAGCTCCAGGCCGGTGTTGTGCTCAGCACACCGGCATTGTTCTTGAACACGACCACCGGCTCCCACCAGCCGCCGGCCGCCAGTTCGGGGTAGCCGTCGCCGTCCGCGTCGCCCCAAGCCACGCAGGATGAGTACTGGTTCGAGGTCAGCATCACGAAGGAAGGCTGGGTATCGAGCACACCGTTGTTGTTGCGGTACACCCGGATGCTGTTCGGGTCACCAAGTTGGCCGTTCGACGCGACCGCCAGGTCGGGCCAGCCGTCCTGGTCGAAGTCACCGAACGCGAGCCGAAGCACCCAGCCGATACCGGTGCGGACCGTCCAGGACGGGACCGTGTCGAGTACGCCGTTGTTGTTGCGGAACATCGAAACCTGCCGCCGGTGACCGACGAACAGGTCGAGGTCGCCGTCGTTGTCAACATCGCAGAAGCGTATTGCATCCGAAGCGGTATCAATCACCGCCGCCCACGCGGGCAGGGTATCGAGCGTGCCGCCGGTGTTGAAGTAGACCCGGGCCGGGTCGTGCCGGCCGGTGTAGGCGTCGCCGGCCGAGACCGCGAGGTCCAATCGGCCGTTGAGGTTCACGTCGCCCAGACAGCAGTCAAACGAGCTGTGCCTGTCCGCGGCCCGCCAGCCGGGCAGGAGTTCGAAACCGTACCCGGTGTTGCGGTACAGCCGAGCGACGAGCGGGGTCTGGCTCGTATCCGGCCCGAGCGTGACGACCGCCAGGTCCGGCCTCCCGTCGCCGGTGACATCGCCGGTATAACAGTGGCCGAACATCCCCCGGTCCTGCGAGCGCCACGAGGCGGTTGTCTCGTAGGTGCCACCGAGGTTGGAATAAACCGCGTTGCGGTCGCTCGCCATGTCGTTACCGTTGGAAACGACGTAGTCGAGCAGGCCGTTGCCGTTGACGTCGCAGAAGGAACCGCCGGTCGAGTAGTCGGTATCGTTCAAGTTCCAGTCCGGCCGGTCGGGCAGGGGGACCGCGACCGCGACCGCGACAAGGCAGACCAGGGCCAACCAGGTGACTTTCACCACCGCCAGTCTAGCCGCACCGGGCGCACGGGTCAAGAACCTCGACGCGACCGCTTGACCTGTCCGAACATCGGCATATTCTTGCTGATGCGACTGTCACGCCGGTTCTCATCACCGGCATCGTGTCACGGAAGAACATAAGGAGGAGCTCCATGCCCGCTAAGAAGAAGCCTGCCCCGCGGAAGCACGACGCGATAACCGTCTCGGTCATCAAGGCCGATATCGGCGGCTACGTCGGCCATTCAGCCAGCCACCCCGACATCCTCGCCCTGGCCGACGAACTGCTCGGCCGGGCCAGGGATGAAGGCCTGCTCGTTGACTACCACGTCACCAACGTCGGTGACGACCTCGACCTGATAATGACCCACCGCCACGGCAACAACAGCCGGAAGATACACCGCCTGGCCTGGGACGTTTTCATGGAAGGGACGAAGCTGGCCCGGGAGCTCTGCCTCCACGGCGCGGGCCAGGACATGCTCGCCGACTCGTTCAGCGGCAACGTCAAGGGAATGGGCCCGGGCTGTGCCGAGATGACCTTCGTCGAGCGCAAGGCCGAGCCCATCATCGTCTTCGCCGGCGATAAGTGCGCGCCTGGGGCCTGGAATCTGCCGCTCTACCGGATGTTCGCCGACCCGTTCAACACCATCGGGCTGGTGATTGACCCCTCGATGCACGACGGCTTCATCTTCGAGGTCCACGACGTCCACGGCGGCCAGGACATCAAGCTCGCCTGCCCGGAACAGATGTACGACCTGCTCGTGCTCATCGGCTCGCCCGAGAACTACGTCATCAAGAACATCTACACCCGGAAGGGCGAGGTCGCCGCGGCGAGCTCGACCCAGAAACTCGCACTCATCGCCGGCCGCTACGTCGGCAAGGACGACCCGGTGATGATTGTCCGCTGTCAGAGCGGCCTGCCCGCGGTCGGCGAGGCGCTGGAACCGTTCGCCTTCCCGCACATGGTCTCGGGCTGGATGCGCGGCTCGCACTACGGCCCGATGATGCCGACCTCGCGGGCGCAGGCCACGCCCTCCCGCTTCGACGGCCCGCCGCGGGTGATCGCCTGCGGGTTCCAGCTCGCCTGCGGTCGGCTCGTCGGCCCGCGCGACATGTTCGACGACCCGTCCTTCGACCTCGCCCGGCAGAAATGCAACGAGGTCGCGGACTACATCCGCCGCCACGGCCCCTTCGAACCGCACCGGCTGGGCCTCCATGATATGGAGTACACGACCCTGCCCCAGGTGCTCGCCAAGCTCAAGGGACTGAAGCCGCACAAGCGCTCATCCGGCACGTGGGGCCGGGTATAGGACCACGGAGCATCGGGGCCGCACTGATGCAGGATGCGCGGTACCCGGCATGAGGCTGTCGGCATGACCGGCGAGGCGAACGGAACCGGCCGCTGGGGCGGCGACGTCGAGGCCGCGCGCCGGCTCGGCGAGGCGCGCCGGCGCATCGAAAGCGAAATCGGCAAGGTCATCATCGGCCAGCAGGCGGTCATCGAGCAGACGCTCATCTGCCTGCTGGCCCACGGCCACGGCCTGCTGGTCGGCGTGCCCGGTCTCGCCAAGACCCTGCTCATCAACACCATCGCCCGGGTGCTCGAACTCTCCTTCAACCGGGTGCAGTTCACGCCCGACCTGATGCCCTCGGACATCACCGGCACCGAGATCATTGACGAGGACGAAGAGACCCGGCGGCGCTGCTTCCGCTTCGTTCCCGGCCCGGTCTTCGCCAATGTCATCCTCGCCGACGAGATAAACCGCACCCCGCCCAAGACCCAGGCCGCCCTGCTTCAGGCCATGCAGGAGTACAAGGTCACCGTCTCGGGCCGGACCTACGACCTGCTTGCCCCCTTCTTCGTGCTCGCCACCCAGAACCCGATCGAACTCGAAGGCACCTATCCCCTGCCCGAGGCCCAGCTCGACCGCTTCATGTTCTCGATTCACGTCGGCTACCCCTCGCTCGACGAGGAACGGGAAATCGTCAAGAGCACGACCTCCGCCTACGTGCCCGAACTCACGCGGGTGCTCTCGGCCGAGGACATCGGCGCTCTCCAGGCGCTGGTGCGCCGGGTCCCGGTCGCCGACGAAGTGCTCGACTTCGCGGTCCGGCTCGCCTCCGCGACCCGGCCCGACTCACCCCACGCGCCCGAGTTCATCCGGAACTGGGTGAGCTGGGGCGCGGGGCCGCGGGCGTCCCAGTACCTCATCCTCGGCGCCAAAACCCGGGCCCTGCTCGACGGCCGCTACACGCCCTCGCTGGACGATGTCCGGGCCATCGCCCAGCCGGTGCTCCGCCACCGCATCGTCGCCAACTTCACCGCCGAGGCCGAGAACGTCCGCGCCCCGGATATCGTCGAGCGCCTGCTCAAGGAACTCTAGCCCGTGCGCAGACCGCACTCCTGGCGGATACCGATTTCCGCCCTCAGGCAGGGTCCGAACCGGCTCACTTTCGACCTGGACATCGCCGAAGTCGGCGGCGAAGAGCACGAAGTGGCCGAGAACCCGCTCTTCGACCGGCTGGTCGGCCCGCTCAAGGTCGAACTCGACATCACCCGCACCGGCCGGCGCTTCCTCGTCAACGGCGTGGTCCGGTTCCGCGCCCGCCTTGCCTGCGCGGTCTGCGGCCGCGAGTTCGTCGGCGAATACGCCGAACCGCTCCAGACCGAGTTCCTGGGCGAGGGCGAGGTCCCGCCCCCCGACGGCAAAGTGCTGGCCGGCAAAGAAGTCGAGTACCTCCGGTTCAAGGATGAAGCACTCGACCTCGGCCCGCTCGTCCGCGACGCGGTCCACCTCGCCGTGCCGATTGCGCCCACCTGCCGGCCCGACTGCCGCGGCGCCTGCCCGACCTGCGGACAGGACCTGAACCAGGCAACCTGCGACTGCGCCAAACCGACCGAATCCCCCTTCGCCGGGCTCAAGAAGCTGGTCGAATAGCCGGCCCGCCCCTCGGTGTGGATTGCCGGTGGATAACCCGGGGAGAAGACCCGGATAAGCCGGTGCCGAACCTGGGGCCAACCGGTGTGCAGGCCGGTGGACAACAGGTGGGTAACCTGCTAGACTGCCGTATGCTGGAATCCCCCTTCACGAATGCGCTGGACGAACTGGTCGAGGTCGTGCGCCGACTCCGGGCCGAATGCCCCTGGGACCGGGCCCAGACCGTCGAGACCACCCGGCCGCTGGTGCTCAATGAAGCTTACGAGCTCGACGAGGCGCTCGGCTCCGCCGACCCGGACGCGATGTCCGAAGAACTCGGCGACTACCTGTTCATGGGCCTGTTCCTTGCCGACACGCTCCGGACCGAACACGGCATCCGGCTCGAAGACGCGGTGCAGGGCATCATCGCCAAGCTCAAGCGCCGTCACCCGCACATCTACGGCGAAGCCGAGGTCCGCGACGCCGCCCACGTCCTCGAACACTGGGAGCGCATCAAGCAGGAAGAGAAGAAGACCCGCGAGTCCGTGCTCGACGGCCTGCCCCGGTCCCTGCCCGCGCTCAAGCAGGCCCACCTGATGCAGGAACGCTGTCGCCGGGTCGGCTTCGACTGGACCGACAAGGACGACGTGCTCGACAAGGTTGTCGAAGAAGTCGGCGAACTGCGCGAGGAACTCGCCCACGCCGAGCCTGACAGGGCCCGGGTCAGCGACGAACTCGGCGACCTGCTCTTCGCGCTCGTCAACCTCGCCCGGCACCTCGAAGTGGACGCCGAGAGCGCGCTCCACGATGCCGCGGCCAAGTTCGGCCGCCGCTTCCGCGCGGTTGAACAGGACTTCCGCGGCCGGGGGCGCAAGCTCGAAGAGTCAACCCTCGCCGAGATGGACAAGGTCTGGGACGAAGTCAAGCGCGCCTCGCCGACGCCCGGGCAAGCAGAGAGGCCCGGCTGACGCCGGGCCTCGATGAGTAGCGGGGGCTGGATTCGAACCAGCGACCTTGAGGTTATGAGCCTCACGAGCTACCAGGCTGCTCCACCCCGCAGTTAACGACAGGACTGTACCCGAGAAAACCGGCCCAGTCAAGCCGTTTGGCCCGCAGGCCCAAATCCGCCCGCCCCGGGTTTGACTGACGGCCGCAACCGCCTAGGATGATGACGTGCGCATCGTCGGTCTGACCCCGACCTCGCTCGTGGACTGGGACGGCCACGTCGTCTCGGTGCTGTTCCTCGGCGGCTGTAACCTGCGCTGTCCGTTCTGCTACAACGGCGACCTCGCCCGCGACGACCCCGGCCTTGAAGAACTGACCTGGGCGCAGGTCGAGCCGGTGCTCTCCCGCCGGCCGGGTTTTCTCGATGGCGTGGTCCTGCTCGGCGGCGAGCCGATGATGCACCCGGAGGTGTTCGAGCTCTGCCGACGCATCAAGCGCCTCGGGCTGAAGGTGAAGG
>DSBX01000166.1 GCA_011049385.1 Caldifarciminota bacterium
ACCGTACCGCGGCTTCACGACCGGGGCCCGGTCCACAGACGAGCACCTCGAGCTTGCGCACACCCATCGCCGCCGCCTCCTTGGCCGCGGCCTCGGCACAGACGCCGGCCGCGTAGGGGGTGCCCTTGCGGGCGCCCTTGAACCCGACCCGGCCGGCGGTTGACCAGCAGACGACCGCACCGGTCGGGTCGGCAATGGTTATGAGCGTGTTGTTGAAACTGGTGTTGACGTGCGCGACGCAATGGGCCGGAACGCGGCGACGACTGGCTCGACGTGCCATCGCTACGCCTTGACCTTCTTCAGCAAACCCGAGGTCTTGCGGGGGCCCTTGCGGGTCCGGGCGTTGGTCCGGGTCCGCTGGCCGCGCACCGGGAGCCGAACTCGATGGCGGACCCCGCGGTAGCTACCGATCTCGATGTAACGCTTGATGTTGCTCGAGAGTTCGGTACGCAGTTCACCTTCGACGGTATAGTTGTTCTCAATCTCGTGCCTGATGCCGGCCACCTCGTCCTCGGTCAGGTCCTTGACCCGCCGGTCCGGGGCAATGCCGACCGCGGCCAGGATCTGCCATGCGGAATGCGGCCCGATCCCGTAGATGCCGGGAAGGGCGTACAGAATCATCTTGTTATCGGGCAAGTCAATACCCGCAATACGAGCCACTAGGACCTCCTGACTAAACTATGTTATTCCAGAGACAGACCGATATTTGCCTGAGTTGTAAGTTATAGCCGAACTGCGCCTGATGTCAAGTTTCGATGAACCGGGCTGACAGCGTCAAACGCACCCTTGCAGAATCCACCCGGCCACCGGGCGTCACCTGCCCTTCTGCCGGCGCGTTGCCATCTTGCGGACGATGCGCTCGGCCTCGAACCAGTCGTCCCAGTCCTTACCCTGCGCTCCTCCACGCAGGACATACAGCTCCTTGGCCTTGGCCTGAACCTGCCGCCTGAGTTCGGACTCGGTCAACTCGCGCTCCTGCAGGCTGTCTTCGGCATCTTCGGCGCGACCGGGCAGAGTGTCGGCAGTCATGCGTCCTCCTTTGCGCGAGCCGGTTCGTACGATGCACAATTATCCACGACCCGGCCCGGCTGTCAACACAACTCGAACCGGTAACGCCGACACTGCTGTTGACTGACGGAGAGTAATGGCTACGCTTGGAATGGACTGCTGATACCGAAAGGAGTTACTCATGAAGACCCTTCCTGCCTTCGTCGCCCTTGCCGCCATATTGCTCACAGCCGGCTGCGCCCGCAACGCCGGGGACACCTTCATCGGCTGGGCCCGCGCGCTGCAATCCGGGAATGCCGAGACCATTGTCGCTTTCGACGGCGAACTCGCCCGGCGCACCGCCGACATCGCGAAAGACGCCCGCGATGCCTTCATGACGGATTTCGCCGCCGATCTCACCCGGCCGGCCGCAACCGCATCTCTTGAGACGGGCTTCGGGGTCGAACCCTCGGCCTACCATCGCAAGCTGTTCTTCCCGCCGGGTACGCGCATCGTGGTCCGATCCCAGGAACCGCGCGGCGACGATGGCATGCGCCTGCTCGTCGAAGTCAACTACCCGCGCGACCGTGCCCCGGTCTACGTCACCGAGGTGCAGGTGGTCTGGCACGGCCCGGCCGGGTCACCGCCCGGAACACCACAGCCGCCGGAACGACCGGTGCCTGCCTTCAGCTCCGGTTACTTCGAAACCGGGCACCCGTTCCTCTCCAACCCCGGCTACAAGGGTTACGAGTTGAAACTGCACTCCGGCACCGTCCGCACCGTCACCCTCAGGGTCGAACTGGCCAAAGACCCGAAGCTCGGCTGGACCGTCGGCGACCTGACCCCGGTCGTCGCTGAGAACCAGTACTGGGACTGAGCCGCGGTCAGCGGCCGGCGCCGAATACGGGAAACCAGCTTGCCACCGGCCGGTGGTCGGACATGACCGCCAGGTAGCCGGCCATCTCGTCGTCCAGCCTGATTGTCTCGGTCCTGCCGCCCTCGTAGTCCGGCCCCACCCCGGCGGTCATCATCAGATGGTCAATGACTCGACTGCTCGGAATGTGGGTCGCGTGGTAGCTGCTGCTCCGGAACGGCCAGGTCAGGAACTGGTAGCCGAGGCTGTCGTCAATGAACGCCTGGAGCGAATTCGTTTCTCTCGGCTCGTCCAGCCGCTCGTTCCAATCCCCGATGACGACGAAACGCTCCTCGACACCACGCGCGACTTCGCCGTCAATGTACTCCTTGAGCAACCGACAGGTCGCCCGGCGCTGGGCGAAATCGGCCCCGCTGCGCCCGGCCTTGAGATGCAGGACGATAAGCTTGAAGTCCAACGTCCGGCCGTTGTGAGTCGCGCTCACCGACATCTCCAGCGGCGGCCGCGTCACCGAGTCATTGTTCCAGAATAACGGCCGCACCCGGCTGACTACGAACATCTCCCGCTTATATATCACGCCGGTTTTCATGTAGAAGCTGCCGTAGCTGTCGCGCGACCACAGCCCGGCATAGCCGGGCAGGCCGGCCAGGAGCCGGATGAAAGCCAGAGTGTCCTGTATCTCCTGGATACCGTAAAAATCGAAGCCGAGCCGCAGAATCGCCGCCTGCACGCGGTTGAGCGTCGAGTCCGACGCCTTGGGGAAATTCTCGATGTTCCAGGTGACGATCTCGAGACAGCTGTCCACTCCGCGCGGGGTTATCGCGCTGTCATAGACGACCCGGAACGCCCGGACCGCCGGCAGGGACCGGGCCCCGGAATCGTCCACCGCCTGGACGTGAAACCGGCTCTCGCCCGATGAAAGCCCGGACAGGCTGACCCCGGTGTCCGCTGTCTCGACCGCGGTCAGCGAATCATCCAGCCACCAGCGGTAGCCGACCAGCTCGCCGTCTGCATCCGAACCCTGCCAAGTAAAGCTGGCCGTGTCGGCCGGGTGCACGCCGGTTGGGCCGTCAGTGATGACCACCGTCGGCGCGGTGTTACGCGGCCCCGGGTCATCGCAGACGGCAAGAAACAGCATCACCGGAACGAGCACGGCAACAAGCAGCGGCCTCACCATTCACAGAGCCTAACGAAGCGCCCGGTTCATTCAACCCCCGGTCGGTTGACCCGCCCGGTTTTTGCCCTACACTTCTGCTTTCTATGACTGAGACTCGCCCAACGCAGACCACCGCCCTCGTTCAGGAGGAGACATGACTTCTGCCATACTGACCGTTGTCCTGGCACTCGCCGGCCTCGCCCCGCCGACCGACGTCGCCGCCGCGGACCGGCCCGACGACGGCGGCCGGCACATCGTCGTAACCTGGCAGGGTCCCGACGACCCCGAGCTCACCAACTACCGCATCCTGCGCCAGCCCGAAAACGGAGAGAGCTGGGATACGGTCGGCATCGCCGGCCGGCTGGCCAATCGTTTCACCGACGGCAGTGCGGTGGACGGTGTCCGCTACCGCTACGCCGTCGTCGCGCTGTCCACTGACGCCGTCGCCGAATCCGAGCCGTCAGACTGGGCGACCAGCACCCCTTCCTGGTTCGACAGCAACCGCCTCAACGTGCTCATCTGGACGATTGTTTTCATCCTGTTGCTCGTCGGTCTCATCCATCAGGCCCGCCGCGGGCGCAAGCTCTACATCCGCCGGATTGCCGGCCTCGACGCGGTCGAGGAGGCGCTCGGCCGCGCCACCGAGATGGGCCGGCCGATTCTCTTCGTGCCCGGTCTCTCCAGCGTCGCCGACGTCGCGACCATCGCCGCACTCAACATCTTGAGCGAAGTCGCCAAGAAGACCGCCAGCTTCGGCACCCCGCTGATTGTCCCCAACCGCGACCCCATCGTCTACACCGTCGCCCGGGAAATGGTCAAGGAAGCCTACACGACCGTCGGCCGTCCCGACGCCTTCAGCCAGGATATGGTCTTCTTCCTGACCGACCAGCAGTTCGCCTTCGCCGCCGCGGTGGACGGGATAATGATCCGGGAGAAACCGGCGACCAACTTCCTGATGGGGATGTTCTGGGCCGAATCGCTGATCATGGCCGAGACCGGCGCCTCGACCGGCGCCATCCAGATTGCCGGCACCGACTCGCTCTCCCAGCTCCCCTTCTTCATCACCGCCTGCGACTACACCCTCATCGGTGAAGAACTCTACGCCGCCTCGGCTTACATCTCCCGCGAACCCCTGCTTCTCGGCTCGGTTCTCGGCCAGGACCTCATCAAGGCGGTCATCCTCGTGACCATCGTCGTCGGGACCATCCTCGCGCTGGCCACCCCCCTGCCGGTGCTGAAGGTATTCTGAGGAGTCTCTTATGAAGAAACGCATTCCCCTGCTCATTGTCCTGGTGCTCGGCATCTTCGGGGCGACTGCCTTCGTCGTACCGCACCCGGTGGTGAGAAACGTTGACGAGGTGATGCGCAACGACATCATCCGCATCATCACCGCTTTCAGTATCGTCCTCGGCATCGGCTCCATCATCCGGCACCACGTCATCAAGATTCAGCGCAAGGCCGAGCACTGGCCCTTCAGCTGGGTGACGCTCATTTCGCTGGCGGTATCAGCCATCATCGGCCTGTTCGGCGGCCTGGACCCGGGCACCCGGGCCTGGCTGCCCACTTCAATCGGCGGCTTCAGTTTCCATATGCAGAGCATCTACGTCAATATGATAATCCCGCTCGGCGCGACGATGTTCTCCCTGCTCGCCTTCTTTATGGCCTCGGCCGCCTACCGGGCGTTCCGGGCGCGCAACCTCGAAGCCACGCTCCTGCTTCTCGCCGCCTTCGTGATGATGCTCGGTGCGGTACCGCTGGGCCGGATGCTGATTCCCCGGCTTCCCGACTTTGCCGAATGGATCCTCACCGTGCCCAACACCGCGGCCAAGCGCGGCATCACCTTCGGGGTCGGGCTGGGTATGTTCGCAACCTCGCTCAAGATTCTGCTCGGCATTGAACGCGGCTGGCTCGGTGGAGGTGGCTCATGAGGTTCTGGGACAAACTGCTGGCGGTTGACCGGCGCTGGATTTACGTGGTCGTCTGGCTGGTGGTGATGCTGCCCCTGCTCTTCCCCTTCGCCATTCGGCCGGTCGCCATGCCGCCGGTGGAACAGCTCTTCAACTACATTGACACCATGCCCGAGGACAAGGCCCTGCTCATATCGGTGGACTACACGCCGGACACCGAGCCCGAACTCCACCCCATGACGCTGGCCCTGCTCCGCCATGCCTTCGCCAACCGCACCAAGGTCGGTGTGCTCTGCGTGGGGTCGGTGATGAGCGTCGGCCTCGGCGTCAACGCGGTCGAGAGCGTCACCGAGGAGTTCAACCAGCACGCCACCACCAACGCCGACTCCATCATCTACGGCCGCGACGTCGTCTTCTGGGGCTGGTCCACACCCTTCGTCACCGTCCTGCTCGGGATGGGCGAGAAGATCTCCAACGTCTTCCCGGTTGACTACTACGGCAACACCACCGAGGAAATGGAGATAACGCCCCACATCAGGAACTACGACGACGCCGGTATCCTTGTCTGCCTCGCCGCCAGTTCGATACCCCTGAGCTGGATAACCTACGCCCAGGTCCAGTTCGGCCTGCCCCTCGGCTGCGGCATCACCGCGGTCTCGGCCGCGGACTTCTACATCTATCTCAACTCCGGTCAGTTCACCGGGATGCTCGCGGGTATGAAGGGTGCGGCCGAGTACGAGGAACTCGTGGAGCAGAAGATGGTCGCCGAGGGCAAGGACTGGGGCCTGCGCCGCCGGGCAACCGAGGCGATGAGCTCTCAGACCGCGGCCCACCTCGCCATCATGCTCTTCATCATCGTCGGCAACGTCGCCTTCTTCGCCACCCGCAGGAGGAAACAATGAACCTCGCCACCGACCCCTGGGTCTGGATCGCCGCCCTCCTGACGATCGCCATGTTCAGCTTCCTCTATCGCGAGAACCCGTTCTACCGCTTCGGCGAGCACCTCTTCGTCGGCATCTCCAACGGCTACTTCATCACCTTCATGTGGCACCGCATCCTCGTCCCCTACCTCTTCGACCCGGTCAGCCAGGGCCAGAAACTCTGGCTCATCGCCATCGCCATCATCGGCGCGCTCTACTTCACCCGCTTCATCCCCAAGGTCTCCTGGCTGGTGCGCATCCCGATTGCGGTCGTGCTCGGCTACGGCGCCGGCGCCTCGATACCCCGCGCCATTGACGGGCACATTCTCCAGCAGATCCGGGCGACCATCATCACCCGGGCCAGCTTCACCGACACCCTTGCCGGCCCGGGCTGGCAACTGGGGCTCTGGACGGTCATCATCGCCCTCGGCGTCATCTGTACCATCGCCTACTTCTTCTTCTCGGCCCGCCAGAAGGGCATTCTCAAGCCGGCCAGCCGCATCGGCATCATCTTCGTGATGGTCGGGTTCGGCGCCTCGTTCGGCTACACGGTGATGGCCCGGATATCGCTGTTCATCGGCCGGCTCCAGTTCCTGCTCCGGGACTGGCTCGGCCTCATCGGCTAGTAGACGCGGTCGCGGGCAGGGTCTCCCCTGCCCGCGACTTTGCCGACCCGGCGTTCAGGGCCGGACGGAAATGGCCTTGGCCACGCTCACCCGGCCCGCCTGCTCGACCCGCAGGAACCCGACCTCGTGCCCGGACCCGGCCGGCAGGACCAGCTCGTGCTCGCCGGCCGGAAGCCTGCCGTCGAACAACCGCTCAACCCGACGCCCGGCCGCATCGTACAGCTCGACCCGCACCGGCCCGGGCTCGACCAGGCTGAAACGGACCCGGCCCGACCCGAACACCGGCCTCAAGGCCGACGCGGCCCGGTTTGGAACACCCTCCGCGACCGCGGTGACGGCCCGTTCATACCGCCCGGTCCGGGCCATATCGAACTGGTAGGTCGGCCACTCCCAGCTCTCCCGGTCGAACGGCACGCCCGCCTCCCAGATGGTCACGTCAATCCGGTCCGCGTAGGCCGAAACCGCCACGATATCGAGCATCCCGCTGCCGTTCACGTCGGCGACGTTCGGCCCGTTCAGATAGGTAAATCCCCACGGCCGGAGCGGAAAACCGGGCACCAGCGCCCCGCTGTTGTCCAGGGCGTAGACGAAACCCAGCGAATCGGCCGAGGTAATCCGGTTGCTGGTGAAGACGACCTCCATCTCGCCATCGCCGGTGATATCGGCCACGGTCAGGTTCGGCTCATTCGAACCGGTCTCGCTCACGAACGGGAAGCCGGGCAGGACCCCGCCTTGACTATCGTAGGCGTACAGCACGTCCGAGTAGCCCGACACTCCACCCGAAACCCCACACAGCACCTTCAACTCGCCGTCCCGGTACAGGTCCGCGACGGTGGGCGGGCAGTAAGTCCAGCGCGAGTACGACCGCGGCCAGCCGGTCTGGTTCGTGCCGTCGTGACGGAAGACGTACGCCCCGCCCCCCTCCTTGTGCATCGCGGTCACAATTTCCAGCGTGTCATCACCGTCAATGTCCGCCAGCGCCGGCGACTGGTAGCTCCAGTTCCGGCCGTCCGGCATCGTCTTCGGCCAGCCCGGCCGCAGACTGCCGTCGGCCTGGAAGACGTAAAGCGAGTTGTACGAAGCCTGAACTATCTCGACCGTGCCGTCGCCGTCCAGGTCGGCAACCGCCGCGCCGGTCGCGGGCACGTGGTCGAGCGTGCAGGGCCAGGCCCCGGGCTGGATCCGGCCGTCGTGCCGGAGCACGTACAGATAGCCCTCCGGGTACACCCGCTCGGCGATGATGATTTCCAGCGTATCGTCCCCATCCACATCGGCCAGGGTCGGCGCCTCGTTGAAATACCCGCCCGCGCCCGCAAAGGGCCAGCCCGGCTTGACATTGCCGTTGGCATCGAACAGGTAGACCGGACCCGAACCGGCGGAGAGCACCCGGGTGCCGACCGCGATTTCCAGGTTGCCGTCCCGGTTCACATCCGCGACCGAGACGGTGTACTGCCCGACCCCGGTCGGAAGCGCAACCGGCCAGCCCGGATAGTAACTGCCGTCGTGCCGCCAGACGTGGACCTGCCCGGCGCTGGTCGTGAGTATCACCTCCTGCCGGCCGTCGCCGTTCAGGTCCGCCAGCGCCACCCCGCGACTGGGAGCGAAAATCCAGTTCGACACCGACTTCGGCCACCCCGGCATCAGCGGCAGGCTCGCCTCCGCCAACTCCGGCGCGACCCCTTCGACCTCCCGCACCTCGGTCGCCAGCGGCACCGAAGTCTCCGGCCCGCTCACCGTCATCTTCAGGAATGAGGCCGGCCCGGCCGCAAGCAGGAAAAGAACCAATACCGACATCACTGCCTCCATTTCGCGTATGCTTACACTTGCCGGTTGCATGCAACCGGCACCGACACCATAATGGCACAGACACCGCCACCTGTCAACCCATCCTGCGCATTGCCCTCGCCCGACCGCAATCCAACTCGGGCAGGAGCCGACAACAGCCCGGGTCCCTGCCTGTCAGACAGACCCCCGAAGACGGGCCCGGCCCCCTGTCACAACCCCCAAAGGTTGAGACCAACCCTTTCGCCTGATTCGCACTACTGCGACCTGACCGGGCCCGAAGACGAAACCGGTCGGCGCGGGTCGGATTCCCACGAGGCAATAATCCCTTAAGGGATTCAGGGCACAATTC
>DSBX01000012.1 GCA_011049385.1 Caldifarciminota bacterium
GCCTCGGTGAAGACTGGTTCTTGCAACATGTAGCCAGTCTACCCGGTAACGCTGTCCAAGCAGGCAGGTATGACATTTTCGCGTTGTAGTTAGCTATGACATTATCGCGTTGCATCCACACGGGGCGCTCCCTAGGGTTGACCTGTGAGCCTTTTTCTGGTATTTTCCCGGGGAGTCCTAAATTGAGAAGCCCTTTGACGGTCAAGCTCAAATCGGAGGAAGCATGCGCAAGAACCTTGCCCTGATGGCGGTGGTCCTCGCCGTCCTGTTCATCGCGACAGGATGCCGGAACAAGCCGCCGCTCGTGCCGGTCCGGCCCACCGGGCCCGATTCCGTCGCGCTCAATGTCGAGGCGGAATACACCAGTTCCACCACCGACCCGAACCGCGACGCGGTCCGCTATGTCTTCGACTGGGACGACGACAGCCAGGATACGACCGAGTACCTGGCCTCCGGCGCGCTGGTAACGAAGGCCCACACTTGGACCGAGGTCGGCACCTACGCGCTCCGCGTGAAGGCCCAGGATGAGCGCGGCAACTGGTCGGCGGACTGGTCCGACGCCCTTGAAGTCAACGCAGAACTTGACTTTGGCGAATCCTACTATGAGCCTTTCGACTCTGATGTATTCGCCTCCGGTTCGTGGAGTAGAACGGATTCTTCGGTCTGGGTAGATATACACCATGAGCTTCTACGCATCGACCCAAACTTCTCCTACAACGATGGAGCGCAGACGCATAGCGCTTTTAGACTACCCTTAGTGGTGGAATGTAAGATGAAGCTGGTGCAGGGTGGCAGCAACTACCTCCTTCCGAATATCCACGCGGTCTCTCCTGACTCAGCAGAACTTGTCGATATCACCTATCTTTCCTCTCTAGAGCACGGTTGGAGATTTGATGGTTGGACAGGGTCTCATACGAGACGCCCAAGCTCCGAAGATGAATGGTTCGTCGTGAAGGCTGTTCTGCGTAGGGAAGGTGGAGAGCTATTCGTGCGCCCGGCGGACGAGGCAAGCTTCTCTCTGGTGGTTAGTTCAGAATGGAACTGGCCGAGTTCACCTGTTCATATAAGATTGCGTCAGCCATGGGATGCAAGGTGCGAGTTCGACTATGTCAAGGTGTCGTTCACGGGGCAGAACCAAACAGCTGGTGAAGAGCAAACTGCCGACCATATGGGCAGTTGGCTTGGACCCAAGTAAGCGTTCCAGCGCAGTCTTACAACGTCTACTAGGTTCGCACATGCCAAGTTATCGCTAGGTCGAGTCTCTAAGCTGGTACCTAGCCTGCAGGTAGCTGCGTCCCGGCTCGAACCGCGTCATCCGCGGGGGTTCGTGGAACAACAACGCGAGGAATGCGCGTTGCGCCAACCGTAACAGGAACGAGCCATCGAACCGGAACAACAACAACGGGTTCCGCTGTTCCGCGCAACAGTGGCCGCGCGGCCGCCGCACTGATGCCGCCGGTTTACGGACCGGCGGACCGCGGCGAGCGGCTACCGAATCGCCTGCTTCCCGAGTCTGCCGGCCAAGGCGGACCAAAATGACGCAGTCCGGATGCGGGTAAGTAAGCGGCGTAAGCCGGCCAAAATCCGCACCCGGGCGGATTACGGTGACACAATACTCAACTCGCATGACCGACCGATTGCCCCGCAGGGGCAGAGCACTCACCACCCGGCGGTTTCGTCCGGCGTCCGCCCTGAGGCCGGGCCGAGCACGGCGGGCGCGGGGCTGGAAAGGGCCGCGTTCCTGCCCTATGCTCTGGGCGTGAATCTTGTCACCGTCATCGGCGCCGGGCCGGCCGGGTGCGAGGCCGCGCTCCAGCTTGCCCGCCGGGGCGTCGCGGTGCGGCTGGTCGAGATGCGGCCGGGGACGATGACCCCGGCGCACCGGACCGGCGATGTCGCGGAGTTGGTCTGCTCGAATTCCCTGAAGTCGGATGAACCGGCCAATGCCCACGGCCTGCTGAAGGCCGAATTGCGGGAGTACGGCTGTTTCCTGCTGGACTGCGCGGAGCGGGCCCGGGTGCCGGGCGGCAAGGCGCTGGTGGTGGACCGGGAGCGGTTCTCGGCCGAGGTCGCATCGGCGCTGGCCGAGGCCGGTATCACCGTCGAGCGCGGCGAGGTGCGCGAACTGCCCGACGGCATCGTCGTGCTGGCGGCCGGGCCGCTCATTTCGGACGCGCTGGCCGACTCGCTGGCCCGGGCGCTGGGCGCGGAGCGGCTGTTCTTCTTCGACGCGATCGCGCCGGTGGTGAGCGCGGAGTCGGTGGACCGGGCGGTCGCGTTCCCGGGCTCGCGCTACGGCGCGGGCGCGGATTACCTGAACTGCCCGCTGAGCGAGGCGGAGTACCGGCGTTTCGTGGATGAGCTGGTCCGCGCCGAGACCGCGCCGGTGCGCGATTTCGAGCCGGCGCGGCTCTTCGAGGGCTGTCTGCCGGTGGAGGAGCTGGCCCGGCGCGGGCCGGAGACGCTGGCGTACGGGCCGCTGAAGCCGGTGGGGTTGCGGTCTCCCGCCTATGCGGTGGTCCAGCTCCGGCAGGAGAACGCCGGGGGGACGATGTTCAACCTGGTCGGGTTCCAGACGCGCCTGCGCCATGGCGAACAGCGGCGGGTGTTCCGGCTGATTCCCGGGCTGGCGCGGGCGGAGTTCCTGCGCTACGGCGCGATGCACCGGAACAGTTACCTCGACGCGCCCCGGGTGCTCGGGCCGACGCTGGCGGCGCGGGCGCGGCCCGGGCTTTTCGTGGCCGGCCAGCTCACCGGGGTCGAGGGCTATGTCGAGAGCATCGGGGCCGGGCTGGTCGCAGGGGTGAACGCGGCGCGGCTGGGTCGGGGGCAGGAGCCGCGGGCGTGGCCGGAGGAGACGATGCTGGGCGGGCTGTTGCGTTATGTCGCTACCGGGCCGGGCGACACGCGCTTCCAGCCGATGAACGCGAACTTCGGGCTGTTGCCCCCGGCGCTTTGCGCCGGGAAGCAGGATGATACCGTTTTTTCGCCCACCCCCGGCCCGGGCCTCCCCCGGCAGAAGCCGCGGGCGCGGACGAAGAAGCACCAGCGCCGGGAGTTGATGGTCGAGCGGGCGCTCGCCGCGGCGCGGGAGTGGGCGGCGCGGCAGTGAAGCGCGGGCCCGGCTAGTCGTTCAACAGGGCAAACTTCGCGGTTGCCGCACGCCCGGGTCCGGCCGGTTCCGTGCTCACGAAGTAGACGCCCGCGCTGAGCGGCGGCAGGGAGCGGGTCCAGCGCGTGATGCCGCCGGCCGCGGCGACCTGCCAGGCATCGAGCATCCGGCCCTGCCGGTCCCACAGGGAGAGGCGGACCGAGGCCGGTTCCGGCAGGCCCAGCGTGTAGTTGAGGACCCGGCCCCGGACCGCGACCGCGGCCAGCGTGAGCCGGCTTCCGGCCGTCGGCGGGCGGTCGGGCTCGGCGATGCCACTGCTGCCGAGGCCGAACTGGATGGCCTGGTGGACGAGCTGGGCCCAGCGTGCGTGTGGGGCCGGGACGTGCTCGGTCGCCATCGTGTTGATGGCGACGACGCGCCGGTTTCCGCTCAGTGCGACGAAGTCGTACTCGCCGGCGAGCGTCGCGAGGACGGTCGCCTCCGGGTAGGCGGTAGAACGGGTGTATCGCCGGATCGTCGTCAGGTTTCCTCCCAGCCCCTGCGTGATCGGGTGCGTCTCATCCCAGCCCGCCGCGGTCGCGCCGTTCAGGCTCATCACTTCCATGCCGCGCTGGAGCGTCCGCATATCCGACTGGGTCATCACCCGCCCCAGCAGTTGCGGCAGGTTGTTGGTCGTGAAGCAGAGATTGTGGATGATGACGAACCCGCCGTCGTCCACGTAGTCGGCGAGGTCGTCGCCCAGCGTGGTCGGTCGGTGGAAGCCCGCCGAACTCGCGACGATGACCGCGGCGTGTTCGAGCATCTCTTCCTTCGACGGTTGGGACGTCTGGCTGGGTACGACGTAGACGTCGTAGCCGAGGTCGGCAAGGCCCTGTTCAAGGGCGTCCGGGGCGCACAACGGGTCGGAGTAGGCGATCATCACCTTGACCGATTCCCCGGCTGTGGGCGCAGATTCGCCGGGCCGCGCCGTGCCGACGCCGACCAGCAACAGGACGAGAAGCAGGAATGCGGGTCTATTCACGGTGTACCTCCTTGTCAGTCTTCGGGTCTTACGTGTCCTTCCGGCCGCGGGGCGGTTCACGAGGCCGGTCTCCGCCGGCAGTCCGGTTCTTGGCATCTCAGTCGTGGTCGAGCGAGTCGAGCGGCTTCTTGCCGAGGCGGCGGAGCCGGGCCCGGGCCTGGCCGATGGCGATGTTGGGCGGCACGCCGCGCGGGCAGACCTGCCGGCAGTTGGTGTGGAACTGGCAGGCCCACCAGCCTTCGGGATTGTGGGCGAGGAGGAGCCGGGGGTCGTTTTCGCCCTCGCGCGGGTCGAGGAAGAACCGGTAGAGCTTGGCGAGCGCGGCCGGGCCCAAGTAGTCGGCCTGCTGGTCGTTGACCGGGCAGGCGCCGAAGCAGGCGGCGCAGAGGATGCAGTTGGTGTAGAGCTCGAGTTCGGCGACCTGGGCCGGGGTCATCGGGTATTCCTTGTCGGGAGGGTCCTGGGCCGGCTTCAGCGCCGGTTCGACGACGCGCCAGTGGTCAAAGAAGCGGGTCATATCCACGACGAGGTCCTTCAGCACGGGCAGGTTGGGCAGGGGCTCGACCAGCACCTCGGTGCGGGGCCGCCAGTCGGCCCGGGCTTCGAGCGCGCGCCAGGGCTTGAGCCGGCTCGCGGTCGGGGTGCCGAAGAGCGCCGCGACCTGGGTCCGGCAGGCGAGGCGGGGAACCTTGTTGATGAGCATCGCGCAGGAGCCGCAGACGGCGCCCCGGCAGGAGTAGCGGAAGCTGAGCGACGGGTCGAGCTGTTCCTGGATGCGGAAGAGCGCGTCGAGCACGGTCATCCCTTCCGGGGTTCCGATGACGAAGGAGTCGAGCCGGGAGGTCTTGGTCTCGGGGTCGTAGCGCTGGACCTTGAAGAGCATCAGTAGCTCCTTTCCCGGACAGGGAAGCGGCCGAGGTTGACCTCGCGGTACTCAAGTTCGACCTTGTCGCGCCGGAAGGCGAAGGTGTGCTTGAGGAACCTGTCGTCGTCGCGCTTCGGGAAGTCGCGCCGGGCGTGGGCGCCGCGGCTCTCCTCGCGGGCGAGCGCGCCCCGGGCGACCGCGGGCGCGATGGCGAGCAGGAACTCGAGTTCGAGCGCGTGGATGAGCGTGTGGTTGAAGGGGCCGCCGGCCGTGCCGACCGCGACCTCGCCGGCACGTGCCTCGACGCCGGCAAGCAGTTCGAGGCCCTGCGCCATCTTCGCGCCGTCGCGGAAGACGCCGAAGTGGTCGAACATCAGCCGCCGGAGCTCGGCGCGCAGGGGCGCGACCTTCGTGCCCTTCTCTCGCACGGCGAGCGCGGTGATTCGTTCGGTCTCGCGCCGGAGCAGGTCCGCAACCGCGGCTTCGTCCGGCGCGGGCAGTTCGGGCAGGCCGGGGCCGAGCCGCGCGCCGGTGCGGCGGCCGAAGACGAGCGTGTCGAGCAGGGAGTTGCCGCCGAGCCGGTTCGCGCCGTGCACCGAAACGCAGGCCGCCTCGCCGCAGGCATAGAGCCCGGGCACCGGCGTCGCGCCGTCGGCGTCGGTCGGCACCCCGCCCATCGAGTAGTGCTGGCCGGGCTGGACCGGGAGGGGTTTCGCGACCGGGTCCACACCGGCGAAGTCGAGCGCGAGCCGGCGGATGCCGGGCAGGCGCTCGTTGATGCGGGACGCGCCGAGCGCGGTCAGGTCGAGGTGGACGTGGCCGCCCTCGAAGCCGCGGCCTTCGTTGACCTCGGTCTGGATCGCCCGGGCGACGATGTCCCGGGGCGCGAGTTCCATCGCCTTCTCGGCGTAGCGCGCCATGAACCGCTCGCCCGCCTTGTTGAGCAGGATGCCGCCCTCGCCCCGCGCGGCCTCGGAGATGAGGATGTTCGAGCCGGCGAGCGTGGTCGGGTGGAACTGGACGAACTCCATATCCTCGAGCGGACAGCCCGCGCCGAGCGCGAGCGCGGCGCCGTCGCCGGTGTTGATGAGCGCGTTGGTCGAGCGGGTGAAGAGCCGGCCGTAGCCGCCGGTGGCGAGCACGACCGCGGGCGCGGCGAAGCCGCCCATCACGTCCCGGGCGATGTCGAGCGCGACACAGCCGGTGACCCGGCCGTCGGCGACCGCGAGCGCGGTGACGAAGAACTCCTCGTAGACCCGGAGCCCGCGGGCGATTGCCCACTCATACAGCGTGTGGAGGAGGTTGTGGCCGGTGCGGTCCGCGGCGTAACAGGTGCGCGGGAAGCCGGCCCCGCCGAAGGGCCGCTGGGCGATGCGGCCGTCCTCGAAGCGGGAGAAGACGGTGCCCCGGTGTTCGAGTTCGTAGACCGCGGCCGGCGCCTCGGTGCACATCGCCATCACCGCGTCCTGGTCGGCGAGGTAGTCCGCGCCCTTGACCGTGTCCTCGGCGTGGCGTTCCGGGGTGTCGTCGGTGCCGTCGGGCGAGTTGCCGAGCGCGGCGTTGATGCCGCCCTGGGCGGCGACCGAGTGCGAGCGCAGGGGGTGGACCTTGGTCAGCAGGGCGACGTCGCGGCCGGCTTCGAGCAGGGCGAGCGCACAGCGCAGGCCGGCGAGCCCGCCGCCGATGACCAGCGCCTCGTGATGAATGAGGTCCATTGCCGACTTCAGCACCTGGGATACCCGGGTTCCAGCGGAGTCATAACCACAATGCTAAGTATGGAAGCGGTCGGGCCGGGGGTCAAGTGAGAGCCCGGTTCGGAAATCGGGACCGTTGCGGCCGCGAAGCGCGAATCAGAGCACGATCAGGAGTCCGAGCGCGGCCGCGATGCCGAGCGCACCGCCGAACCAGAAGGTCGCGGCCGGGCCGAGCCCGGCCCAGAGCGCCCCGGCGATGAGCGAGGCGGGCAGGAGTCCGATGCCGACCAGCGTGGAGTGCAGCCCGACGAACGTCGCCCGGCGCTCGACCGGGGCGATGTCCGCGACCAGCGCCTTTTCCAGGCCCTCGGTGAGTGCATAGAACAGGCCATAGACCGTAAACAGCGGCCAGGCCCATTGCCCGGACGGGGCGAGCGCGAAGCCGATGTAGACCGCGCCGTAGAGCAGATACCCGGTGATGAGCAGTCGCTTGCGGCCAACCCGGTCGCTCAGCCGTCCGGCCGGGTAGCTGAGCAGACCATAGGTCAGGTTGAAAACGAGGTAGAGAACCAGTACCCCGACCGGGCTGAACCCGAGATTGCCGGCGCGCAGGAGCAGGAACATGTTCGAGCTGTTACCGAGCGCGAACAGGCCGATGACGAGCAAGAAGAGCTTGAGACGCAGGGGCAGGCCGCTCAGGCTGAGCCGGGGCAGGTTGCGCCGGGTATGGCAGACCTTCGGCTCCCGGATGAGCAGGAGCACCGCGGTCCCGGCCAGCGCCGGAATGAGCGCAATGAGAAAGACCGGGCGGTACCCGGACGGGTCGAGCCCGGTGCCGAAGCGGCGCAGAAACAGGATTGCGAACAGGACACCAACCGCAGCCCCGATGGTATCCATCGCCCGGTGTAGGCCGAAAGCCCGGCCTCGGCTGCCCTCGGGGGTCGAGTCGGCGATGAGCGCGTCGCGCGGCGCGGTCCGGATACCCTTGCCGATGCGGTCGGTAAGCCGTCCGGCCAGAACCAGGGGCCAGCCGGTCGCGGCGTAGAGCAGGAGCTTGCCGAGGCTGGAGCCGGCATAGCCGCCGATTGCCAGCGGTTTGCGACGACCGACCCGGTCGCTCCACCAGCCGGAGAAGGTCTTGAGCAGTGCCGCGGTGCTTTCGGCGAGGCCTTCGATTGCTCCGAGCGCGGCGGCCGGCGCGCCGAGCGCGGTCAGGAACAGGGGTATCAGCGGGTAGGTCATCTCCGAGGAGATGTCGTTCAGGAAGCTGGTGACCCCGGTGACCAGGACATTGCGGGCAGGCTTCCCGGAATTGCCGGTCAGTTGTTGACCGGCCGGACGGTCGGGTCTGGAAGTCGGCATATGACTGATGCCAATTATCGCCCCGGCCGGCAGAGGGTCAAGCGTGGTCCGGGCGGGCCCGGGAAGTCGTTGACCTCAGGATGCGCGGCTCCTATACTTGAGCATGGCGTGGAACGGCCCGCTGGAACGGCTGGATGAGAACCGGCTCCGCATCCCGAAGGAACACCGGCCGGGGATGCGGGTGGACGGCATCATCTATGCCGACGCGGCGCTCGAGCCGGGCATCAAGGCGGACCAGGCGCCGGAGCAGGTCGCCAACGTCGCGACCCTGCCCGGCATCGTCGGCTCATCGCTCGCGATGCCCGACATCCACTGGGGCTACGGCTTCCCGATCGGCGGGGTCGCGGCCTTCGACACCCGGGACGGGGTGATTTCGCCGGGCGGGGTCGGCTATGACATCAACTGCGGGGTACGGCTCCTGCGCACGAATCTCGAACGGCGGGAACTGGACGACGGCATCATCGGCCGGCTGGTGGCGGCGATGTACGAGGGCGTGCCGTCCGGCGTCGGCTCGAAGGGCCGGATCCGCATCAACC